>PDZT01000021.1 GCA_002753105.1 Deltaproteobacteria bacterium YD0425bin50
ATATCTTGAAAAAAAAGTTTGCTACGTGAAACGGTTGGAGTGCCAATAAGAATTTCGTTTTGGCCTGAATATCTGGAAAGTAAAATTTGCAATGCCGAAAGATAAACCATATAAACTGTTGAATCATTGGATCGGGCAATTTCCTTGATTTGCTGATGCAAAGAATCATTGATATAAAAAGGAAATGACTCACCATTAAATGTCTGTATCGAAGGTCGAGGACGATCTGTTGGCAAATCCAGTACAGGAAGTTCTCCTGAAAGTTGGTTTAACCAATATTTTTTGAGCTTTTCTCCTTCAGGACTATTGAGCATGTGTTGCTGCCATATAACAAAATCCAAATAGTTTTTTTCAGTATGCTCTTGTAATTGAATTTGTCTATAATTTTCAGCAAGTTCGGAGTGTTGTAGAGATAGTATGTGATGAGTTGAATATGCAGTTTTAAACTCTTCTAGGATAATTGGAAATGACCAAAGATCAATGGCAATGTGATGGATAACAAATAACACAATATAATCATCAGGCGCTAATTTGTATAAGGTAATTCGAAGAATAGGGCCCGTTTCCAATTGAAATGGAGTATGACTTTCAGTTGTAATGGCATCTAATAATTGCAATTCTGTAAAATTACAGGCATCGATTTCTTTAAAATCAAGCATTGGAGTATCATGTAGGGTTTGAAGAGGAAGACCATTTTTTTCATAATATGTGGTTCTAAGAGCTGGATGTTTTTGAATGAGTTGCCAAAACGCATTTTTAAATGAAGGGGAGTCCACATGCGACCGAATTCTTGCTCCAAAAAAAAGGTTGTAGGCTGGACTTTTTGGAGAAAATTGATACATAAACCAGATACTTTTCTGATTATATGAAAGCTCAAAAGATTCTTTAACATGCGAATTCGGTAAGTTTATGCAAGATACGTCCGTTGGAATTTTGTCTTTAATAGCGTTTTGAACTTCTATACATAATTGGTCAAGAGATGTGTTGGAAAAAAAAATAGTGATTGACAACTCGATCCCGAAATAGGTTTGAATTTCATGTTGAAGCTCAATGGCAATAACCGAGTCTATTCCCATAACGGCTAAGGATTCTTTTGTATCTAGTTGAGAAACTGGAATTTTAAATAAATAGCTACACGAATGGAATAAACATGAACGGATCATTTCGTATTGTTGATCGGCCGGTAGAGAATGTAGCCGGTTGTGATCAATAGAAAAATATTCAACACCTTGGGATTTATTCTTAACATCAAGAAAATCACTATCGACAGAATCAAATGTGCTATTTGCAAACGCAATTTTACAGGCATGTCGTTGAATTTTGCCACTAGACGTTTTAGGAATCGAGCCCACCTTGATTAAAATAACGGCATAAACCTGAAGTCCATGCCGTTCAGAAACAGCGCGACGAATTTCATATATAGCCCGTTTAGATTCAAATGAGGTTTCAAAAACCGGTATATGTTCTGGTAATTCAACAATGATGCGGCGATCTTGATATGGATTCGGTTGATCATTTCGTCGTCGTTCTACTTCTGCAACAATAACAACATGATTTTCACCATCAACATCGACTTCAAATGCAGCTACACATCCGGGTCGAATCCATGAATAACTTTTCTCAACAGTATATTCAATATCCTGAGGATAATGATTCTCACCTCGAATAATGATCATGTCTTTTTTTCGGCCTGTTACATAAAGTTCTCCAGAAAGACAAAATCCCAAATCTCCGGTTTTTAACCAATTTTTAGATAAATAGTGATATTGATTTGTTTCAATTGTTGCTTGAAATATGGCCTGAGTTTCTGTTGGATTATTATAATATCCTTTGGCCACACTTGATCCAGATAACCAAATTTCCCCAATTTCTCCATTGTTGCAAAGTGAGTGGGTTTGATGATTCACAATACATAACTGATGCTCCAAAATTGGATTACCGCAACCCACAAATACTTTTGCTTTTTTAAAATTATTTTCAGGAACAAATAAATTATGATTGATCAACGACTCTGTTTGAGCATACACCCATTTAGGCTGACATTCTTTAATCCCGCCAGTTGCGATTAATGTCATTTCAGCGAGACCATAACATGGATAAAACGCTTGTTGTGAAAACCCACAACATGAAAACGTATTGGAAAAACGACGTAATGTTTCTATACGAATCGGTTCGGATCCATTAAATGCAAGGTTCCATGTGCTAAGGTCTAACGTTTGTCTTTGTTGAGGGGTAATTTTCCTCACACATAAATCAAAAGCAAAATTGGGGCCGCCGCTTGTAGTTCCTTTATAACGCGAAATAGCATCTAACCAACGAAATGGTTTTTGCAAAAACGCAATAGGCGACATAAGTACGACTGGAAATCCAGAATACAAAGGTTGAACAATACCTCCAATGAGTCCCATATCATGATAAGGTGGCAGCCAAATCACTCCAACACTGTCTTGTGTGTGCCCAAAAGACCGTTGAATCTGTTTGGAATTGCTCATCAGATTATCATGGCTTATCATGACCCCTTTGGGGGATCCTGTAGAGCCTGATGTATATTGAATAAACGCGATTGGTGCTTCTGTAGGGTCTGGACGCGTCCAGTCTATAGCTGCTGCAACGTCAATCGTGTCTGTTGGAATCCATCGCATAGGCTTAAAAAAAGGATTTTGACTTAGAATGGATTCAATATAAGTAAGTATTGAAGCAGTGGTTAATGCATAATTCGGTTGCACATTTTCAATAATCGCTTTTAATCGAGGCAGAGTTCGTTGTAAACGCATTGGATCTGGCGGATACACGGGAACCGCTACAATACCTGCATATAAACACCCTATAAATGCGGCGACATAGTCTAAACCCGGAGGATATACGAGTAATGCTCGATCTTGATATTTCCCTTGAGATTGTAGATGAGCAGCGATGGATCGAGCTTTTTCGTCTAACTCAGTATAGGTATAAGTAAGTTTTTGCGATTCACCATCAATTAGAAAGGTGAAGCCGATTTTATTAGGTTGATGAATCGCTCTATGACGCAACGTTTCAACTAAATTAGAAAACTCCAAAAATTTTCGCATAAATCGTATTCTTTCGTAAAGAAAATTATAATGTTTAATGTTTAGTATGGAGTTATTGCGAATTTATGTCAACTGGAAGATGGTGATGGGGCTTAAGATACTATAAATAATTTAAAAATACTGTGGCTTACAACTGGATTAGGAACAGCCATTGATGGTATTAACTAGTTTTCTTTGATGAGAATATGTCCATGTGTCATTATTTAAGGAGGGTTGATTCGCCTGTGCAGTTGCAGTGTATGTAATTTGCCGTTGTCCGACAGTATAATTATAACGATTGTGTTGTGTTGGAGCAAAACCAATTGCAGTACTGTTGTCTGAATAAATATCAAATTCAGCAAAGTATGCTGCCTGACAAGCTCCAATTGCACCTAAGTTGATTTGTGCTTCGGATTGTTTTGATCTGCATTGGTATAAAAGGAAATTGGGTAGTGCGATAGAAGCAAGAAGACCTATGATTAGGATGACAATCATAAGTTCAATTAAAGTAAATCCATCTCTATAGTAATTTTTCATTTTTTTACCTGTAAGGTAATTCTATTCAAGTCAGTTCATTTAGGGGGATACTTTATTTTATTATAAAAATAGGGGTGAACACCGAATCACCCCTACAATTCAATAAAACCAAATTAAATTATTAAAATAAATTAGGTGCAAGCATTGGTAGTATTTGCTAATGTCCGGCCTTGGTTATAAGTCCACATATCAGTCCGACTATTAAGACTTCCTGATGCAGTTGCCGTAAATTGTGTACCAGACGCAGCAACTGTGTAAGCGTAACGTATAGTTCCAGAAGGATTAAATCCAATTGCTGAAGTATTAGTATTATATTTGTCAAATTCTGCAAAATATGAGGCTTCGCAGGTTCCTATTGCTGCTAGGTTCGTTTTGGCTTCTACTTGTTTTGATTTGCATTGATAGGTAACAAAATTTGGGATTGCAATAGCTGCTAAAATACCAATAATTGCAACAACGATCATTAATTCAATAAGTGTAAAACCTTTGCTGTTTCTTAACATAATCTTTCTCCTTTTAAAAAAAATTAGTATTAAATAGTTAATAAAAAAATCCTCAACTGCTAATTCAAATAATATTTAAGGTAATAAATAATTTTGTTCCTTAGTACCTTATTATACTATTTAGATCAGAAGTTGTTGATAGCAATAAGCATTATTTATGCCAAAAAGGAAAGCTTTGTAATAATGAATTTTATCAACTATGTTATTTGTATTCTATGTGAATTTCACGAGTTGCTATGTGAATTTCACCAATAGTGAAGTGGTGAAAATTTTTTAAAATATTCTAAAAAAATTATTAGGAAAAAAGAAAATAAAAACATTTTCTATACTTGACAAATATATACAAAACAGTTTAAAGAGCTTTTCTTATAAATAGTATCTTTAACCGGATCGTTAAGGTTTAGTCGTATTAATTATTCACAATTATTCAAATAGAAAAAAAAATTATGTGGGCTCTCGTTTATATTATTCATATTGTGGTGTGTGTGGGTTTAATATTAATTGTGTTGTTGCAAACAGGAAAAGGAGCAAATTTAGGAGCAGCTTTTGGTGGTGGATCTAGTCAAACGCTGTTTGGGACTACTGGTGCAACATCATTTTTAAATAAATTAACTACAGTAATTGCAATTATATTTATGCTTACGTCCCTTAGTCTTGCTTATCACTCAAGCGAAAAGCCCAGTCAATCTGTAGTTATTGAGAGAACAACTGAGCAATCTAATCAAGCAAGTCCAACACAACCTGCACCAACAACAGATTCAACAACAAATCCAACAACAGGAACAGAACAAACGACAACACCAAAGCCATAAATTTGATGGGAACATATTTGCCGAAGTGGTGGAATTGGTAGACACGCTATCTTGAGGGGGTAGTGGGAACACCCGTGCCGGTTCAAATCCGGCCTTCGGCACCATACATTATACAAAAAAAGGTCACAGTTAAATACTGTGGCCTTTTTTTTATTTTAAGCTCACGCAAATTAGTATAGACGCAACAATGATCCACATCTCACAAAATGTTCTCAATTTCGATAAATCTGAACTGTAAAATTTTTTTTGCATTTCGCATCAGAAAAACCTTGCTTTTACTTTTTTATTGAGTATAATTGGCATAGTGGTTCGACCAATTTTGACATAGGAGTGCTTATGAAATCAATATTTGATCCAGTTCAAAAGATTAAAGCATCTGAGCAAATTGCTGAAATGTTGTTAAAATATATTTTGCAGGGTGAGGTCAATCCGGGTGATAAATTACCCCCAGAACGAACACTTGCAACACAATTCAGTGTAACACGCAGTACGCTTCGGGAAGCACTAAAAAAACTTGAGCAATTAAAATTGATCGTAATTAATCAAGGTCAGGGGATTACGGTCGAGGATTTTCGCAATGCCAGCATCGATTTACTGTTTTATTTGCTGAAACTCGATGGGAGAATTGATTTAAAAATTTTGGAAAATATTTTGGAAGCACGAGAGCTTTTTGGGACTGATGTGGCAAGACTTGCGGCAAAACGAGCTGATAAAAATGATATTAAACAAATGAGTAAGGTAATTGAAAAACTGGTTAAAGCATCAGATCCGGCTCAATTGCAGCAGATAGATTTTGAATTGTTTCGTCAACTTGCATTGGCCACCAAAAATATTGTTTATATTCTTTTAATGAATACCCTAAAATCAATTCATGAAAAACATTTTTTAAAATTATTTCTGCCTCTATCCTCAGACCTAAATACATCATTGCAGCAGGAAATATTTGAAGCTGTAAAGAATGGGGATGATGAAAAAGCGGCTGAAAAAGCAAGAAAATTCTTACATGCAGATAGTGAGTTATTCAAATTTTTAAAACCGATTGCTTAACGTCATTCGGTTTTCACCTCTTATACATATTGAAAATAATTAAGGAGGAGTCATGCAGCCTATCCTAAATTTTAATACTTATCCAATGGAAAATACAGAAGATGTTGCAATACAGTCTCAATTACGTCTTAATTACCAGACAATGCCCACTCAAACACTAAGAGTGTTAAAAATTCAACGCACTTGTGTACATGATGGGCCGGGTATTCGCACTGTCATTTTCTTTTCAGGATGCAATTTGAGATGCTTATGGTGCCAAAATCCTGAAGCATTATTATATCAGCCAGACAGTAATTCTTATTCAATTAATGATGTAATACAGGTAGTTATGAAAGATAAAGAGTTTTTCATTGCAAGCAACGGCGGAGTCACTTTAAGTGGTGGAGACCCGCTTTTACAGCATCCGGATAGTTTAATAAGTTTACTGAAAGGACTAAAAAAAGAGGGCATACATGTCGCTGTGGAAACCGCTGCTCATGTGCCTCTGGAAAATATTAAAAAAGTCGCACCATATATTGATTTATTTCTTGTAGATTTAAAGATTGTGGGTAATGATGACCTCCATATTAAATATACTAAACATGACAGCCAATTAATCCACAGTAATATTCAAGAAATGATTGCGTTACATGCCAATATCCATTTTCGGATGGTTGTTGTACCCGGATGTAACGATATGGACAGCAACATCAAAGCAACAGCAGATTTTTTAACATCGGTTCATCATAACTCAATTGAATTGTTGAAATACCACAGCATGTACGAAGCCAAAGCCAATCGTTTGGGATTGGTAAAACAATCGTTGGGTATTACGAATGATCAAAGCATTGCTGCGGTTCGACATGCCACCGAATTATTCAATTCTCTGAATATAAAAGCTGATTGTATTGAGTTGATTCCTGCTAAAAATAAACCATTATTTAATCAGCGCGTCTATGATATCCAAACCGAAATCAGAGAAAGTGGGTGTCACCTTTGTTTAGAAACCTCAACACTGAAAACAAAATTTTATAAGAAAAATGGGTTTAATAAACCAACACCCATTCATAGATCAGAACGGTTAGCTTATGTACTCAAAAATAAAAAAATTGTGATTTATCCAAATGAATTAATCGTTGGAAATTTTACATCAAAACGCGTCGGCGGTAATGTATGGGAAGAATACTATGGTGTCGCCCTTGTGTCCATTATCCACCAGATCGAGCATCAAACACCTGTTCCATTTAAGTGTTCATTTTCGGATAAGCTTAATTTTTATATTAATATATTTCCATTTTGGACAAAACATAGTCTTGCAAGTCATGTAAAACGATCCTTATCAGAGTGGACATTATTATTAGCACGCTGCTCTGAAATGAACGTTGGATTTACAAATAATATGGCAGCAATAGCCCATTTTATTGTTAACCATAACCGCATTCTTGAACTCGGAACCACCGGTATCATAGAAGAGATCAAAGCAAAGCAAAATGAATGCCCTGATAATAATCAGAATTTTTATACTGGTGCAATTATCGGCCTAAAGGCATTAGAGGAATTTGCAGAACGTTATGCAGATAGTCTCATAAAATTAAGCAAGAAGGAAAAGAATCCAAAACGTCGCACAGAATTAGAAACAATGGCTAATGTGTGCAGACACGTTCCGAAACATCCAGCGAGGACATTTCATGAAGCATTGCAAAGCATATTGTTTTTACAAATTGCCATTTGTACAGAGGCATATGAAAATGCAGTTTCGTTTGGACGACTCGATCAACTATTATATCCTTACTTTAAAAGAGATAAAGAAGCAGGATTAATTACTTATGAGCAAGCAAAAGAAGTATTAGCTTGCTTTATTCTCAAAGTCGATGAAGTGATTTTAGTCAATGATGGGGATACGTATCTGGGGATCGGAAGACTGTTTGAAAGTCTTTCAACTGTGCAAAGCGTGACGTTTGGCGGGGTTGATCAGAATGGTCAGGATGCTACGAATGATGTTACTTATATGCTGTTGGATATTTGCGAATTGAGACCCCGTGGCGTCAATATGACAGCAAGAATTCATAATAACAGTCCCAAGGCATACCTGGAAAGAATTGCAGAGGTATATATTAACGGTTCTCCTATGCCGGCTTTGTATAATGATGAGATTTATATTGAAACCTTAACCAAACATTATCCTACTACACTGCAGGATGCTAGAAATTACTCAATAGTTGGATGTGTTGAACCTGTTGCTTCAAATGATCATTTTGGCAATACTGATTGTGCAAATATGAACGTGGTGTTACCCTTTTTACAGGCGCTAAAAGGTGAAAAAGATGATTTGTGGAATTTTGGTTACTCTGATCAATTTAAAAAAATCGCTTCAAAATTTATCAGCTATAATTTTAATGAGAGCAATAAATATACGAAATTTTTTAATCCGATAATGAATAACATCCAGAACCACTTAAAAAAGAAACCATCTGTTTCATATAATGCACCTGTGAGTATGGATCAACTCATTGAACGTTATCAAGAGCGTTTGAATCACTTAGCTGCTTCCATTCTGTCTGATCATCAGGCTATTGAAAATGCACTTCGTCAGCATTTTACGACACCTCTTGCGTCATCGCTATATGAAGGGTGCGTTAAGACTGGAAAAGATGCATATGAAGGCGGTACTCACCTTAATAGTAGTGGCATTCAGGCTGTAGGTGTAACTGATGTTGCCGATTCGTTATTTGCCCTTGATGAAGTGGTATTTAAGAAAAAATTGTACAAAATAGATGAGGTCATTCAGGCAATGGATATGAACTTTGAAGGGGAATATAATCAACAAATTCTTGCAGAATTACAAAGGGTACCCAAATTTGGGAATGATGCATCACCTGAAACACAATATTGGGTCAATAAGGTACTAGGAATTTATGTTAATGCGCTAAATTCAGTAAAAGCATGTCCGCGTAATGGCATCTATACTGCTGGATATTATGCGTTAAATGTCAATATTGTTTATGGAAAAAATACGCCTGCATTGCCTTCAGGCAGATTACGTGGCGTTCCCCTTGCTCATAGTATTGCTCCGCATTATGGAATGCAAATGATCGATTTAGTATCAGCACTAAATTCAGTTTCGGGTGTTGATTTTGTCAAGTATGCTCCCAATGGTACTACAATTACCTTTAATATTGATTCAGCATTGTTTCAAGGCGAAGACGGTCCTCCAAATTTAGGCGGTTTAATCAGTGCATTTTTCAAAAAAGGCGGGATGCAGTTTCAGCCCAATGTGATCAATAAAGCAATTTTACTGGATGCATACAATAATCCTGAAAAACATAAATATCTTTTAGTTCGGGTTGCTGGGTATTGCGCTTACTTTAATGATCTTTCAGATGAATTAAAATTGGCTATTATTAATAGAACTTGTTATTCTTAACACATAACCCTATTGAAGTAAAAGTCGAATTATGCGATGGAGTAGTAACAATAGAACTAAATCAGTAAAAAAATGCAAAAATATAGAGCCCATAAACAGAAATTTAGTACTTAAAGGAGATTTACTATGCAAAATCCTGAAGAAATGTTCCAATGTCAGACTGTAAATTGTGGATATATTTATAATCCCAGTAAAGGTGATAAAAAAGGAAAAATTCCTAAAGGAACTCGTTTTGAAGACCTTCCAGATGACTGGAAATGTCCTATATGTGGTGCAAGTAAAAAACACTTTAAATCACTAGGATAATAATTGATTATATATGAATTGCCTATATGCAAAAAAAAATTGAGAATTAGAACTTGTTATTCTTAATCTTTTATGCAATCTGATAGATATTCCTGCCTTTTTAAAGGCGGGAATAGGATTGTGTTTTGTGTGAATGACAGCAGGCATAAACCAATTGAACTATCGATCAGGTGAGCAATGAAAATTCTTATTCTTGGCGGCGGCCCTTGCGGACTTGGAGCTGCTTTTCGTCTTTCAGAACTTCAGCATCAGGATTGGAAATTATTCGAAAAAAATAACTATTGGGGAGGTCTTTCGACTTCTTTTACAGATCATGAAGGATTTGTTTGGGATGTCGGCGGCCATGTACTTTTTAGTCATTACCCTTATTTTGACAATGTAATGGTTACGGTATTGAACCCAAAAGATGAATGGCTTTATCATGAACGCGAAGCATGGATTTATATGCAAGATCGTTTTATACCGTATCCCATTCAAAATAATATTCGACATCTTCCCAAAGATATATTCTGGGAATGCCTGCAAGGAATTATTCAGGTTAATTGCAATCCTACAAATAAAAAACCAGAAAATTTTTCAGAATGGGTTGATGCGTGTTTTGGCAAAGGCTTAACTCACTGGTTTTTACGACCGTATAATCTAAAGGTATGGGCGCATCCACTGGAATCTATGGATTGGAAATGGGTTGGTGATCGGGTTTCTGTTGTAAATCTTGAACGAGTAATGAATCATTACATCTATGAAAAAGATGATATTTCATGGGGACCGAATTCTACATTTCGATTTCCCCGGTATCATGGAACTGGCGCTATTTGGAATCTATTAGCTAATCAATTGCCTCAAGATAAGCTCTTTTTAAATCATGAAGTTAAGTATATTTCCACAAAACATAAAACAGTCACGTTTACGAATGGCCATGTCGAATACTTTGATTATTTACTCTCAACTATCCCTATAACCGTACTTATCCAATTATCTGACATACATAATACCGCCCTCCCCTCCTCTTCTTTATTGTATTCATCTACCCATATTGTTGGATTAGGACTAAAAGGCAACCCGCCAGATCATCTACAGACGAAATGCTGGATGTATTTCCCGGAAGACAATTGTCCATTCTATCGGGTAACTGTATTTAGCAATTATTCTCCAAATAACGTACCGGATATTTCGACTCAATGGTCTCTGATGTGTGAAGTGAGTGAAAGTGAATATAAAAAAGTTAATCACCATGATGTGATATCCGATGTCATTCAAGGCGCAATCAATACAGGCTTAATCAGTTCCCGAAATCAGATACACCACACATGGTACCATTTTGTTGAAAAGGGGTATCCAACACCAAGCCTAAACAGAAACGAAAGCTTGTTACCTTTACTGAATTCATTAGCCTCAATGAACATCTATTCAAGAGGTAGATTTGGTGCATGGCGTTATGAAGTTGGAAATATGGATCATTCATTTATGCAGGGTGTTGAATTTATAAACATGGTGACGCATGGTACAGATGAACTCACCTTATGGTATCCTGAAATTGTGAATAGTCCCCATCCATCTGGTAAAAAACGACTTTTTTCAGGAAGTAAAACTTTTTAATTTTTTCATGAAAAAAAAATAAGTACTTGATTTGTGCGGTTAAACTGATATGTTAAAATTCAAATCAAAAAATATGCCTACCGTTTATTTAACATTTCATTTGTGGAGATATAGACATTGGAAACATTAAAAGATAAACGACCTCATATAAAATTGGCTCTTAATACATTAAAAGATATATCTGCAGATGGCAACTCATTTGAACCTCTACGATTACCTGAGGAATTGCAGGTTGACTTGGCACAAGCCAATGGTCAATGGGTTGAAACGTCAAAAAATACGATAGAAATGCATTTAAAATCTGGAAGTTATCAATTGCCACTTTCTTATGGTAATCCATGTACATTAGAAATTCCTGAGACTTGTTTTGTTAAAGGTGAAGTAAATATTGGCCCCTCGTCTGGAAGCTACCTAGGCACATCTCTCATTCAATCTTTAGCTGTGGACATTCATCCTCCTATTATTTTTCATGATATTTTAATGGTGTTGTGGGAAATCAATAAGGTGTTTAAAGATAAGCGTCTATATGATCTTTTTGATCGGTTGACCAATTCACTTATGTTTAAGGCTGGAAAAAATATTCAGAGTGTTTTTTCAAACTTGATTGAAACAGGTCTTGAACATACACTATTTCATAAAGGCTCCCAAATTCGTAATTGGTTTGAAAACAAAGCATCTGATGTTACGAATGAAATGAAAGAACACCTTTTTCGTATAGCAAAGGTTATGCTGTGTAAGGTTGAAGCGCATTCGGTGTTATCTCAGGGAGCATGGCGCTTATCTTTTAGTTTTAGTGGGTATGTTACCTATTTTGATTCAGTTACAATACCCTTTCACAAGATTAATTTGCCTCCGTTTATTCTTCCTTATCCTCATGCTGCTCTGGATAAATTGGTTTCCAATGATCCGTTAGCCACGGCTGTTTTTTTAAAAGACAATGTACCGTTTCAGAAATTATTAGAAACACTGTCCAATGCACTTGACCGTTTTAACATTTCTTTTAACGCGAAAGGGTTGCCACCACTCATTACTGCCGATATTGAAAGCCTGATGCGCTGGATGATCCATGGTGATTCGAATATTAAGCAGAAATTTTTTTGTGAAGGCAAGATAACGGGAAAGAGAAAAGAGGATGTATTTACTTTCCAAATGAATGAATGCAAGCTTTCATCAAAAACATCTGAAATGTATTTTGATCTCTCTGGAGAGCTGAATCCAATTGAAATGATTCGCGTGATTATGGACAATACGCTGGAATCGAATATTTGTCTTAAAACCAATGATGTAGATCAACAAACCCTAATTTCAGATATCCAAGTACAACTTAAAAAAAATTCTAGGATTAATGATGTTCATTTGAGTTTAGAAATAAGCCATCCTCAAGCGAATGTCCAAAATCATCTGCCAGTTTTTTGTGATGTAATGTCTGTGGTTGGAACTACAGGCATATGCATGGATAGATGTAGAAATATCGGTCTCAATTCTACAAACATGAGCTTTGTTTTGGGTGTACATTTGGGGCAGGAAGCGAATTGGACTAGCTCTAAAGCAAAGTGGATTCCACAGATCGACAATTGCCGTATCAAAGGGGATGTTGCGTGGAAAAGTATCCACAATATTGATGTTACTTTTGCTATGGAGTCAGATGTTAGATTAGATGGGACAGTGATGATTGAAGATATTCCAGAATTATCTATTTCAAAAGGAGATATATCTGTTGTTTTGCAGGGGAAAATGAATGCAACATGCCATATTAAAATTCATGAGCAGTCCGAATACTTGATTTTTTCGTTTGAAGGGACGACGATTGATGCTGTTTTAAACAATGCAAGTATTCGCTTAATAGATCAAAAAATTTCGTTTCAAAATAAAATTTCGTTTCAAGGTAATATTCTTAAAGGCTATTTGTGCACAGATGGGTTGGGTGAACTTGATTTTCATATTCAATGGGATACTCATGGAATCTCACCTGTATTACAAACCAAACATGGCCGTGTCAATTTACTTTTAGACGGACTGATGAAAGGAGACATGATCTTTCATATTACCCAGTCTGGAGGTATTCGTTTTACGGGTAAGCCGCTTGGTTTTTACGACGCATCGTTTTTTAGTGCCTTAGTTACACCTGAGAATGAACCCAAAAAATTCATCGAGATTCTCAAATCTGATGAACTTGTTGATCATATTCTTGATGTATTACGAGTGCTTTCACCTGAACAAGAATCAAAAATTGCGAAACTTGTTCGACAAGCCAGAAAACTAAAACGTCTTCTTGAATCCGAAGGTGTTACCGATCCTAAGGATTTGATTCCACGATTGAATATGGCAAGAATTCTTTCCAAGTATCTTATTGACAATGAATCGTTTATTGAGCGCCTTGTACCTATTATCAAGCAAACAACAGATGGCAATGGGTTAAATCGAACTGCTGTAAAGCAGATTATCAATGAAGTAGATCCTGATCATGACTATGAATATGAAGTAGATCGGGGATTACGCTGGCTTGATCACATTGTCAGTCCGGCAGACCCTATGCCACCGGTAAGACAACATTTACAAATACCTGTTGTTGAAGTCAAAGAATACCAGACACAGTTTTCCAACTGGCCGTCAGCAGGAGATGTGTATGCTGCACTTCAAGGCAAAAAGAAGATGTCGTCTGATTTGTGTAAAAAAATCGCAATACTGTCGCCCTATTTTACTTTGGAGCAAATCGATTATATTTTAAACCATGCAGGAAAGGATTGGAATAAACAGGATATTAATCGGATTTCAGATATTCAGAAAATTAAGCAGCGTATTCGGATGATTGCAGATGGTTTTGGTGGAATTGGGTATGGGTTTCAACCGCTTTTTATTGGTATGTTTTTAAATAATCTGTTCCCAAAACCTATTGAAAGAACAGAGGCTCTGAAAACACTTTTCGGAGAAGCATTGCCGAGCTTTGGTGATGGACTGATTGGACCGGAAGATATGGCGGTTCTGATTCATTCATGTATTGCTCAGCCAGCGCATGGTTTGGTTACGCAGATTATTTTAAGAGAATTGCTGAATTATTTAGATGAATGTGGCGGGCGGTTTGTTCATGAGGTATTGATTGAGATGTCCTCAAACAGCGCCCGTATTTTAACCGGTCTGTTATTTTCATTTATTGAACAAAGCCAGTCTTATATGAAACATAACATAGATATTGCTGAGAGATTATCCCAATATCTTGGAATTCATGTACCTATACGTAACGATTATATGGCGCAGGGAAAATGGGCAAATCATAGTTATTATAATGCTATCTTAAACGTTGCAGAGTTTATTTTAGAAAATGCTGATAAGTATAGAGCTTTGAAGAATCACCTTCAAGTCGAACGTCATCCGATAAATGTTCAGTTACTTGTTTCCTCAGAAAATGAAATAGATAGTGAACATGCACAAAAAGCAATTCAGGTTGCAGACGAATTAGGGTATCAATGTCAGTTTAAAAATGGAATTTCTGGTCCGATTGACCAAGCCAAGGAAGCGTATGAAAAAGCGTTTCTATGTTGTCGAACATTACTTGAAAAAGATAAATTTGCATTTCAACTCCCTTGGTTCAAGGCATTTTGGCTCCGAAATTATGAGGCGCTTGTTGTTCTTTCTATTGTTCGGAATTATCAGGAAGATATTGATCGTGTTAGGAATTGGGTACATGTCAGAACGAAGAAAACAGAGTTTACTTCTGAACAGGACATTTTAGAAGCAGTGATCCAAGCACTTTATTATGTTCCAAAAGATCGGGAAGTATTACTGAATGATCCACTTGTCAGACTTCTGATGGATCCGCCTCTGGGAAAATACGATTTTACAATTGTAAGCTGTATGGGACTTATTACAGAAGGTGCCAAAGGTACTGAGCTTGAAGAGACCTTCTGCCGATTAAAAGCGATTCGGGGTGTTGAAACGATTCGGGCAGATACAAAAACCATGCGGACACTTGAATACAATGCAAAAAAAATTATAGAAGTGATTGAAAAAATTAAAACGCCATGGGGATATGTGGGATACAGTCAGGGATGTGCAAATGGATGGATGGCTGAAAACATATTACTTGGAGGCACGCCTGATCAGCAATCTCTGCTCGCTGGCTTAACATGCCGAAATTTATTATTTGGTGCGCATAATGGATCAGCTCATGGGTCCTGCGGAAAAGCTAAAATTCGTCGAGCAATGATTGAAGGAGAGTTGATTTTAAAGCATTATCAGGCGGTATATTCGTCATGGGCGGTAAAAAGTTTTCTACATGGTGTCAACAAGGTGCTCGATTCAAGCTTTTTTGTTCATCTTATAGGCGGAGCAGAATCGATTTCTTATGAATCCTGTATTATGCTGGCTAGGGATGGACAATTTTTACCTCATGTGCCGATTTCAACAGTTCGTGGCGTTGCATTTCAAGAAATACTGCCGGAGTCATTAGAATTTTTAAGTAATGTTCTTGAAAAACAGATTGATGGTGAGCTTCATGATACCCAAGTGGCGTTAACTTCAACTGTAGGATCGTTTACAACGGTAACGAATTCACAAAATGAGATACTACAACGCTGTGATATGGGATCATTCGCGCAGTCATCACACCATTGGTCTCCATTATTAAAAGAGACTGAATTTGTTACAACGCAGCGAGATATTGACTTAGCGATTTATGATTTCCCTAAAGACAGACATATATTCCCATGGATTGAAGTGAATGCGCGTTTTGGATTGATCAAACAGAAAAACGAATAAGAATCATGCCTCGCATTTCTTGCTCTTAATCTTAATCTTAATCGTAATCTTGCTCGTAAATTAAGAATTAAGAGCAAGAGCAAGATTAAGAGCAAAAAAAAAGAAACTCCATGAGGTGAGAAATCCATGGAAGTAGCGTCAAGAAAACCTAACGAAATGCGTGTAAAAACACCTGTTGCGCTATTCATTTATAACAGGCCACATGTTACTGAAAGAGTATTTTCTGTTATTTCCAAAGTTAAGCCTTCTCGTTTATTAATTGTAGCTGACGGGCCCAGATTCAATGTTGTTGAAGATCATGAAAGGTGTGTAGCTGCGAGATCGGTTGTAGATCACATTGATTGGGATTGTCAGGTTGAAAGACATTATGCTTCGGGAAACCTTGGATGCCGTAAACGTGTATCTAGCGGTTTAGATTGGGTATTTTCTAAAGTTGACGAGGCGATTATTTTTGAAGATGATTGCCTGCCGGATGTAGCTTTTTTTCAGTTTTGTGATGAATTGCTTGAGAGATACCGGAATGATTCGCGTGTTGCACATATTAGCGGCGCTAATATCCCATTGAATAGTCCTTGGACAAAATATAGCTATTATTTTTCACGCAATCATTACCATATCTGGGGATGGGCAACTTGGCGAAGAGCTTGGCAATATTATGATCTCAGCATGAGTTTCTGGCCAGAAGTAAGAGATCATAACTGGTTAGCTTACTGGTTATATGATCCATCCGAACGAACTGAATATTTAAGAATATTTGAAGATGTATATCAGGAAAAAATTGATACGTGGGCATATCAATGGTTATTTGCCTGCTGGATACATCAGGGGTTAAGTATTGTACCGAATGCCAACTTAGTTTCAAACATTGGGTTTGACCGTTATGCAACACACTTTAAAGATGAGAATCATTATTTTGCGAACTGGCCAACAACGCAAATGCGATTTCCGTTGGTTCACCCCAATTTTTTTGTTATTTCTGAATAACGTAACGTATCTTGAAATATTTAAAATTTTTTTTTTGCAATGTTAAAAAAAATGATTTAAAGAATATTTTTTGAAAATAATGTATTTTAAGGTTATTCATCTTTTAATTTAGTTCATACATTTATGAATGTGATCACATGGAAGTTCCAAAACCCAAAACCATATTATTTGTTGATGATGAGGATAGTATTCTTGAAATTGCGAGTGAATATTTTCAACTCAAAGGCTATCATGTAATCACTGCTAGTCATGGTTTAGATGCCCTTCGTCATTTAAAAAATACACAAATAGACTGTTGTTTTACAGATATTAATATGCCAGAGATGGATGGATTAGAACTGGCTGAACAGATCAGGCTTATTGATAATACAATTCCAGTAATTGTCATGACGGGGTTTCCGTCATTAGACAATACAATAAAAACTCTGCAAAATGGCGTCGTTGACTTTCTTATTAAACCCGTAAATCTGGAACAAATGGAGATTTGTGTTCAGCGAGTCATGCGTGAACGCCACTTATTTGTAGAAAACATTATATTAAAAAAGGAAATCGAGAGTAAAAAACGTTTAGAAAAACTGAATAACGAGCTTTTAGCCAAAGTTGATGAACTCCATGCAATGAATAAAATCATGAGTGATTTTACTGAAATACAATCGAGTTTCGATGCGTTTCAACTTTTGGTTAATCTCAGTATAGATATAACTGGAGCTACTGAGTCAAGATTTTATATTGTGAATGAATCGCTCAAAGAACCCATAAAAATTGCTGTTGCCCAAAGATCAGAAGAACCGCAGGAAAGCGACGAAATATTTCATAAATGGATTAATGAGTCAAACCAAGATGACTTGCCATTATTGATTTCAAATACCGATCAAGTGGATGGCTTACCATCCTCAATGACCTCAATGATGGTTATTCCAGTTAAAATTCGAGAAAAAGTTTTTGGAACATTAATCACCTGTATGAATAATCATGACAAGCATTTTTCTGAAAAAGATTTATTCTTTTTGTCTTTTATGGGGAAAAAAAGTGCTTATGCAATTGAAAATTTAGCTTTATATGAAAATATCTATTCGAATTTATTTCAAACCTTATTTGCATTTGTTAAGATGCTTGAAGCGAAAGATATCTATACGTCAGAACATTCCACCCGGGTTGCAGCATACTCTGTAAAAATTGGTGAGGCCTATGGTTGTACTTTAGAAGAACTGGATATTTTACAGTTTGGAGGGTGCCTTCATGATATTGGTAAAATCGGCATCAGTGAAACGATTTTATTAAAACCCTCTCGATTGACAGATGAAGAATTTGAAATAATCAAAAAGCATCCCATCATTGGCTCAGAGATTGTTGGTTACTTAGGATTATGGAACCGGGAGCAGGAAATCATTCGATATCATCATGAACGATATGATGGAAGGGGCTATCCTGAAGGCATCCGAGGAACTCAAATTCCTTTATTGGCAAGGATTCTTTCTGTTGCTGATTCTTATGATGCTATGGCCTCTGACAGGGCATATCGAAAAAAAATCGAATCCGAACAGATCATTGAAATTATCAAAACCAATTCAGGTACGCAATTTGACCCTGAAATTGTTAAAATTTTTTTACACCTTTATGAACAAGGTCATATTCAATAATTTTTGTTAAATAAGCGTTGATTATCGTTGCTACATGTGGATTTGTACAGGATAGGTTATTTTGAAAGTTGACATGGATCATGATTTCATGTGACAATAATATATTGTGCTTTTTATTCTAAACATATGGATAAAACATATTATGCCAGAACAAAATCAAAATGAAAAGCGTAGAGGTACACGGGTAACGTTTGATACTAAAATTATCCTACGCCTTAAAAATTCAGAGATCCATGTTAAGGGGAATTCTAAAGACATGAGTCTCAAGGGTGTATTTATTAGTACACAAGAAGATATCCCTTTGGAGGAAAAATGTCTAGTAGAAATATGGTTAACTGGGATGACTGAAGAAATTAAATTACAAATGAATGGCAGAATAATACGCAAAGATCCATTTGGAAAGGGTCTCGCTGTTTATTTTGATTCAATGGATATCGATTCATATATGCATTTGAAAAATATTGTTCGATATAACAGTCCTAATCCAGATGATATTTCGTAATATTGATTTTTTTTGTTTCATATGATTATCCCTGATAGCGTTATATATGAAACATGATGTCGTGAATATATTCTTCAGTAAGGAGCAATTAAATGGATGCTAAAATGATTAATCCTTTTATAAATGCTACCACTCATGTACTGCAAACTATGGCATTTGTTACTTCAAAAGCAGGAAAACCTTATTTGAAACAGGATGACGTAGCACGAGGTGATGTTACAGGTGTCATTGGTATTACTGGCGAAACGAATGGTACCATCGCAGTCACCTTTGATGAAGGGAGTATTTTAAAAATTGTATCCAATATGTTTGGTGAAGAAATGAAGGAACTCAATCATGAAATTGCTGATGCGGTTGGTGAATTAACGAATATGATTTCGGGTCAGGCAAGAAGAGAACTTGAAACCATGGGAAAAATTTTTGAAGCTGCGATCCCATCTGTCATTACTGGTAAAAATCACGCAATTACCCATTATACAGACGGACCTAAAATTGCGATTCCTTTTACCACAGAAGGTGGTAATTTTACCATAGAAGTATGTATGGAAAGATAGTCCGAACTAATAATAACAAATCAAATGTAAAAAAATAAGTTAAATTAGTAAGTTGTAATTCATAATTCGTAATTTGTAATTCGTAAGAGGGAGAGAACAGATGGATACATCAATTAGAATTCTCGTTGTGGATGATTTTGCTACAATGCGTCGAATTTTAAAAAACATATTAAAACAATTAGGATTTAAAAATATTACTGAGGCAGATGATGGAACTGCTGCATTAGAACTACTTAAAAAGAATACATTTGATCTTATCATTTCAGATTGGAATATGCCCAAGATGACAGGGTTAGATCTGTTGAAAACCATTCGATCGAGCGGGGAACATAAGACGGTTCCGTTTTTGATGGTTACTGCTGAAGCCCAAAAACACAACGTTATTGAGGCCGTTCAGGCTGGGGTATCCAATTATGTTGTGAAGCCGTTTACAGCAGATGCGATTCAGGACAAGCTAAAGAAAATTCTCGGATAGCTTAAAGCCCTATTCCAAAATGGATAATAAGCACATGGAAAAAAGAGTTTTACTGGTAGATAATTACAGCCAGGAGAAAACATACAAGGAGAAAATTCAGTTAATTCGCAATGCGTTAATCAAAGAAGATTATCTCGTAGATACAGAGACGCAAGTTGATGCAGTGATTCCAAAATTGCAAGAATTTATTTACTCTGTTATCGTGATGGATACATCCGTGTTTGATACACAAGGCCAATCTTTGTTGGGTCTTATACGCACACATTTCCCACATATACGTTGTATTATCCTTGCTAAAGACCCTTCTATTAAACAATCCGTTGAAACATTAAAAACTGGGGCTTTTGATTATGTGCCTATCACTACAGGTATTGATGATGTTGTCTTAGTTGTCTCTAGGGCATTTCCATCAACTTCAATTCATCAGCGATCTGCGGTTGATCATTCACATGAAGATTCAAATGACTCCCAGTTTGGGGATATTGTTGGTAAAAGTCCTGAAATTCAAAAAGTATTTCGTACAATCCAAAAAGTCGCCAACACGGATAGTACTATCCTGATTACAGGAGAAAGCGGTACCGGGAAAGAATTAATTGCCCGGGCAATTCATCACCATAGCTATCGAAACAATGCACCGATGATTGTTATTAACTGCGGTGCAATTCCAGGTGAACTTCTAGAAAGTGAATTGTTTGGTCATGAAAAAGGCGCATTTACTGGCGCCCATCGTGCGCGAATCGGTCGATTTGAAATGGCCGATGGCGGCACATTGTTTTTGGATGAAATTGGGGATATGAGTCCAACGCTTCAAGTAAAACTACTGAGAGCAATTCAGGAACAACGATTTGAACGTGTCGGCGGTATGCGATCTATTCAGGTCAACACACGTATTCTTTCCGCAACCAATAAAGATTTACGCGCATCTGTAGATGCAAGAACATTTCGTGAAGACCTGTTCTATCGTCTAAACGTCATTCCTATTCATGTACCAGCACTCAGAAATAGAAAATCAGATATCCCTTTGTTAATCCAATTTTTTTTAAAACGTGTAGCTACCCGGCTTCAGGATGAACCTAAAAAAATTACGGATGAGGCCATAAATTTATTAATCCAATATGATTGGCCGGGAAATATTAGAGAACTTGAAAATATGATGGAACGATTGTCTGTTCTCGTAGAGGGTAATAAAATTGAAGTGGGAGACTTACCAGAACATATTGTTGATAAACCTTCTGTAGTGATGACCGATGAACAAATTTTTATGGATTTGGATAAAGGCTTTAATGATGCTGTGGAACATCATCAGCGCACATTCAGTACATCACTTATTAATAAAGCCAACTGGGTGAAAACAAAAGCAGCAGAATTGTTAAAATTAAATAGAACCACACTAGTTGAAAAAATCAAAAAATTAAATATTGAATCCCCAAAAGACCAAGAGCTAGAAGAGGATATGATCCAATTTCCTGTCAGGTAATTAGGTTATTCTTAATAAGCCCAAAAATGAAAGATGATATGACTCAAGGTTAACGAATGAGTTCTAGTGATAAAATACTAAAATTACTGTTCACGTTTCCACTGACATGGCTTGCTGTTGGTGTTATAATTGCTTTTGAAGCCGGATTTTATCTGTGGTTTGCCCCATCTATATTGATGATGAGTATGACGATTATTCTCGGAGTGATTCTTCTTGGCTTATGGCCAATTTTTTTCGTATCTTCTCATAGCTTTCAACAGCGTTACCAGCGCTTACCTTATGAGCAGAAAATGACATCGTTACAACGACGATTGAATAAATGCTCACCCATCTTTAAAAACCTCGTATTATCGTGTATTAAGCTTATTGAACACATGCAGATAGAGTTTAAAGAATCTTTATTTCAAGGTGAATTGGATGGTATCATTGAGAATCTGTCTGACCTCACTGAACATCACTTTCAATTATGTCAACGAATTGAACATTTTGGCACAGAAATTCAAAAACAATCCATGAGACAGGTGTTAACTCAACAAATAGCCTCTGTAGAAAAAACACTTTCAGCTTTAAAGGCGCTTAGTGGAAATTTAACCTTAATTGATATTAACACAGAACAATATCAGGAAATGGGAGATAATTTACGTTTAATCAACCACGGTTTACATGAAGTCATACAGGAGATGCAACATGCGTCAGATTAAAAAACTCATTTTTGTTGGTGTGGTTTTTTTGTTTATCTTTGGAATTTATAGTGTCATTCAAAAAATAGTTACACCCACTGCTCTTTCGTATGAAGAAGCAGTTATCGAATTAAATCGTTTGTTAAAAGATATTGAATGGACTCAGGAACGTGTGCAGCGTAAAGCAAATCTTGCGCTCAGTTCCAAAAAGGACATTTTGGAAACCCTGCCTAACATTGAACAATTCCAGATGGTCGTACAACCCAGTATTACTCCTAACGATGTTGGTATTGAAATTTTTGTTTCGACTGAAAAATCTGGAAAAACTATAGATGGATGGATGGTTGAAGCGGCGATGGAATTTAATGCACAGGAAATTCGTTTAAATTCCGGGAAACGGGTTCAGGTATTGATTCGAAAAATTGCGTCAGGCACTGGCTATGAGTTTATCGCTTCAAAAAAATATCTCCCTGATGCGTTTTCACCATCATCGCATCTTTGGATAGAGATGACCAAAGCACATGGGATGTCAATGAATCCCATTCGTGAGCGTCTTGTCAGAAATATTGCAGGTATTGTTATCAAAAAACAATTGGCTAATGAATTAAAAACGAGTTATGGGAATCTGGAAATCAAAAATATCATTGATGCAGTTATCCAAGGCAAACTTGCAATGGGTTATACCAATCCATATGCAAGCAGTACAGGTTTAAATTTTCTTATTACTGTGCTTTCTTCATTTGCAAATGGCACAGAATCAGAAATGCTCTCACCTAGTGTCATCAGCGCATTTGAAAATTTTCAAAAAGGGGTTCCATTTGTTTGTGAAACCACAATACAAATGCGGGAGTCTGTTCAAAACGATGGCTCTTTGGATGCATTTGTGATGGAATACCAAACGTTTATGAACACATCTGAGCTTAAAACAGATTATGAATTTATTCCATTTGGATACGTTCATGATAATCCTCTATATAGCGTAGGTGTCCTATCTGACGAAAAAAAACAAGCGCTTGAACGATTTGCCCAATTTATCGAGCAACCCCGTTATGTCTCACTTGCCGATCAATACGGTTTTAATCCTTCATTATCGTATTCTTCAGCCTTTACTTTGCCTTCGGGTACTACCTTAATTGAAGCTCAAAAGCTCTGGAAAGAAAAAAAAGATGCTGGGAAACAGGTAAATGCTATTTTCCTTTGCGATGTCAGCGGCTCTATGGCAGGTTCTCGTATTCAGGCGTTAAAAAAATCGCTTATTGTAGGCAGTGAGTTTATTTCAAAAAACAATGCAATCGGTCTTATTATTTTTAATGATCAGGTTAAAGAAATTTTACCCGTCGATAAATTTAACCTGTCCCAAAAAGCGAGTTTTCAAGCTGCGGCTGAAGATATTTCTTCTGGCGGTGGCACAGCCATGTATGATGGTATTGTTGTGGCATTACATCAATTGCTTAAATCCAAAGAAACATCACCACCCGATACGAAGTTCACCTTATTTGTATTAACTGATGGTGAATCCAAAAGCGGGTTAGATTATTATGACATTTTTCCTGTTATTGCCGGGTTAAAAATTCCAATTTACACCATAGGATATGAAGCGAATATAGATGTATTAAAACAACTGTCTTTGGTAGTTGAGGCTGCAAGTTTACAAGCGAATGAAGGTGAAATCGAATACAAAATTGGTTCATTGTTAAATGCGCAAATGTAATTTTGGATTTTCAAAAAGGGAATCATGAAACAGTTTGTCTTATGGCTGGTGTTGGTCATTGTCATTTTTGGCGCGGTATATGGAACTTACCATGTCTATTTGACGCGACATCCACGAAAAATCATTGTAGCTATAGATTCGTCTTATGCAATGCAGCCTGTATGGCCAAAAATAAGTGATGTACTGAATGAACTTAACCAGAAACCCTATGCACAATTTTGTTTAATTACAGATAAAACGAAAATTCATTCATGGCAATCCAAATTAACCATTGACCGCATCATGCCTTACGCTCCTAGAAACTTAGCCAATGTTAATTCTGAGAAGTATCCAGAAATGAACGAAGCAACCCAAAAATATTTGCTTACAAACGCTACGAAGAACGAATTAACCTCTTTTTCACATTGGCAGATTATTTCATTAAAATAAAATAATAAACATGGCATAAGAATTGATTAGCATAATGATTAAGCACGGTAATAGACTTTTTTTAATGAAGGAGGTCTCCCATGAAAGAACATCTTGCTATTCATATCGAAGAAACAAACCTTGAAATTTTTGATAGAATGGTGAAAGCAACTGCCAAAAAATATGACTGCTCATTGCATATTGATTTTCAAAATGGAAATAAAGTTGTAAAATTTATAGGTGCCAACTCTTACCTTCCCCATATTGTTGATGAAGTTTTAGGGTACTTACCTAGTCATTAATATCAAGATATTATTGTTTATTGTGAAATCACAGCGATATCTCTTTTGGCTGTTGATAACGTAATTGTAAATCCTGCAAGTACATCCAGCAGTGACATTAAGGTTATAATTAAAAAAATGGATGTACTTGCACCGGGCATAACAATAAATTCAATAAGAAAGAGAATAAACGTAAGCAAAGATAAGCTGTGATCAATTATTGAAGCAATGGATGTACGGGTAGCTCGAAAAATTTCAATATATAATACTAAAATACTTAAAATTAGCATGAAGTCTCCCGGTAATACCAACAAGGATGATTTTGACATTAACGGGATTTCAAATATAGGCTCATCAGTGCAGGTAAATGATACACCAGATAAAAACATCATGTTATAGACAATCAATATAATTATAAACAGCGGAATATAGCGAAGTATCTTCATAATAAAATCAATTCATTGTTATTTCTTATTTATTCGTTAAGCTATTGATGGTTTCCTCAAGGTTCATTAGCGGATAAAATCCTGCTTTATTTTTGAAATCTGTGCCATCAATACACAGCGTGTACTGAAGAAGACTTAATGCTGTTTCAGGAAAAGGGAATTTTCGCATTTTAAATAAATAATTGACCATCATCGAAGCTAAAGGCAGTGGCAGTGGGATTTGTTTTAGGCCAGACTCTTTGGCAAGAACAGATAATGGTAATGCTCCAGGCCCAACAACATTAAAAATCCCTTTAACACCTTCCTGAAGTGCAAGTTCAATTGCATGGGACACATCCTGTTCATGAATGACCTGCATCATGGGATCAAATCCAAAAATAATTGGGGCTGTGTTTAATTTCAAATACGAATTGATTAAACCTCTTGTTTTTGGGCCAAGAACATTCACAGGCCTCAATATAACCGTTTCAAGTTCTGGAGCTTTCCAAAAAAGTTCAGTAAACATCAAATCAGCCGTAATACTAGATGCATATTCCTTAAAATAACGACTGCCATTTAATGGAGCGTTTTCTTTAAGCCACATCGGAGTATTGGGAAGTGCGCCATATACGGTATGTTCACTTAACAGAATCACTTTTTTGATATTATATTTGATACACCCTTCAATAATTCTCTGAGCACGCATGACGTTTAATTCATGAATGGTTGTCAATGGCATATTAAAGTGTTTGGTGATGGAAAGATGCACGACTGCATCTATAGGATTTTGGCTTAAAACATTCGTAAAAACTCTGCGTCTTAAGTTACCCTGAACAAACGTAACATGATCTGGTTTTGGACCTGTCCATGCTTTATGGTCAATTCCAATAATTTTATATTTTCCTCTAAGACGTTCTGTTAGAACCCCGCCATGGGTGCCACAAATTCCAGTTATTGCGATGGTTTTCATGTTTCCTCTTAAAAAAATATCGATTTACGTGCTTGTAAGCCTTGTTGAATGAGCTGTTGAATAACCGTTCTGACTTTATCTACGTTAGTTGAAATGGCTTTTTGATCCATTGGATCATCTTCAAATAAAATAGGCTTCCCAAAATACAAACTACACTTTGTAGGTAAAGGGAAAATCAATGTAGGTGATAGTGGAAAATACGGCATACCAATCATTTTACCTAAAAATTCCATACGGGAAAAACTCGGTACCATCTCTTCCCCACCAATAAATGCAAATGGTATGATGGGTGTTTTGGTAAGTTGTGCCAATTGCATGAAACCTTCACCAAACTTCATGAGTTTATATCGGTTAAAAAACGTTTTACCACCGCCTTTTTCACCTTCCGGGAAAACCAACACCGCTTTTCCTTCTTCTAAAAGACGCTGACAGTTTTCAGGAGTACCACTAATTTGTCCAATTCTTGGCATAAGTACCGAATATAATGGTTGATAGGCAAAAAAAGTTCCAATCATGGCTTGAACAAAACGTGGTGGATTAGTATTGTTAAACACTGCCGTTGTAATAATCATGCCGTCATACGCCATTTGACTTGAATGATTACCGATTAACATAAACTGTCCTTCGGGTATATGTTCAAGCCCAAAAGGTTGTAATCTGAAGTAATGTGTATTCAACCATTGCCCAATGGTCATATAGCGTTTTATCCAATCCAGACTATATCCCCATTCATTGTAACCCCAACTATTACAAGTGTTTTTTAAAGTTTCAACACGTCTATGAATGTCTTCAGGAACTATACCCTCATTCCCTTTCATGAGGCGTTTGATCATTGTTGATAACATTTCTATCTTTCCTTATTTTTAAATATAAATATATTTTTTATCAGAAAAAATATCAGGCTGTCTTCTTCTTGTATGATTGATGTTGATATATCTATTTGTTTTTCTGGTGTCAAAATAAAAAATGATCAATAAAAAAATGCCCTCTCCTTTGTGGGCAGTGGTTGACTTAAATTCAATAACAGAGAATATAAGAATATCTGAAGAATGAGAATATGATAATATGAAACTTGCCTTGATTTTATTATCCTAAATAATGTAATTGAGTTCATGCAATCTACATATTAATGATGATCAACCCGAAAAATGGATGTTAGATAGAATCTCATGAATATGGGGAAAAAAAAATTTGAAGTATTCGACCCTAATCCTTCGATCAAATTTGCACTAAAATTATTTTCAAAAACAAATATTTCACAATTTGCCTTAATCGGCAAACTTGCCATGTGGGTATATATGGATGATGAAAGCCAGCATGAATATACCAAGGATGTAGATTTTGCAGTAAATTTAAAAGAAATCAGCACAATCGAAACGCAAATAGTTAAACAGGGACTAACATATAAAAATTTGTATATAGGCGGAATCGCTATCAGAGAAAAAGGACTCAATATTGATTTTATAGACCGCAGATTAAATGGCATAGACCCTATGTTTATTGAAGCTATTCAAGAAGCATCCATTAAGGTATCAGTAGATCATTACAGTATCCCTGTTGTTTCGATTGAACATCTGATTGCCATGAAAATGGTTTCAGGTGAGCCTAAAGATGACAAGGATGTAAAAAAATTATTGAGTTTAATGAAGGCCAATTATAAAAAAACTAAAAGCATTGTAACAAAATATTTAGGAGCAATCACAGCAGAACGCTTAGATGTTTTTGCAAGAGAAGCAGGTATCTTGCCTAAAAACAAAACCTATCTTAACTCATGCTAAAGTTTTGCATAAAATTACTATCCATAGAATTCATAACTTGCAGTTTATTATGACAGGGTTTTCTTAAACCGTTTAGTAGCTAGGGTGATAAACAATACAGCCAAAAAACTTTGCCACAGAGTTGCTACCCAAAGGCTTTTCATCGCCGCACCCTTCATCACTATTCCACGTAAAATTTCCAAATACCAGCGCATTGGATTAAAATAAGTTGCATATTGAACGACTTGCGGCATGTTATGTATTGGAAATATAAACCCACTCAGCATAACACAAGGCATAATAATCAAAAACGCGGTCAATAATGCTTGTTGCTGGGTTACAGCAGATGCGCTAATAATCAGGGCGATCCCCATATTTCCTATCAGGTAAATACTTGTAAGGAAGTAAAGAAGTAACATACTCCCTTGAATATGTACATTAAAAACGAGTATTGCAACGCCAATCATCAGAGTCATCGTGAGATATCCAGTCGTCATACAGGGAATTGTTTTCGCTATAATGAATTCCATCTTTCGTATAGGTGTAACCATGATCTGCTCAATTGTACCCATTTCTTTTTCTTTAACAATTCCAATACTTGTCAGAAGTAAACTGAAAATAAATAACATCACAGCAATCAGGGATGGGACATAAAAATACTTACTTTCCTGATTTGGATTAAACCATGCGCGGGTTATAGTTTCCACCTGAACCGGCTGATAGTGCGCACCATATTTTTTTTTTAACTGCATCATGAGTTTTTCACTGGAATACCCATTGACAATTCCGTCTGCATACCCCAAAAGAATAGCTGTTGTATTGCTATCCGTTCCATCTGCAATCAGTTGCACTTTCGCTGTACGTCCAGCGTTGATATCAGATTCAAAGCCTGAAGGTATGTGAAGAATGGCTCCAACTTTTTTGCTATCCAGTAAGATGGAAAATGCGTTTTGATCATTGATATAATAATGAATTTGAAAATAATGATTCGAACCAAACGCATTAATCAGTTCACGGGAACTTTGCGTTTTGTCCATATCCATTACCGCTGTACTGATATGCGTTACATCCATCGTCATGGCAAAAGACATCACAAGCATTTGAATTACAGGAATACCCAAGACCACCATCCGCATTCTCGGGTCTCTGAGAATTTGTAAAAATTCTTTGATCAGCATTTGTTTCAAACGGTTAATCATCAGGTTATTCAAGCTTTAGTTTAAGTTTTCGATTTGCCGCAATGACCATAATCACTGCGTAGAGTGTTAAAAGTAATGCATTAAGCCACATGATTTCAAAACCAATACCTTTTAGGTATATACCACGTAGAATGGCAATAAAATAACGAGCCGGCACAATAAACGTAATGACCTGAATAGGCATCGGCATATTTTCAATTGCAAATACAAAACCGCTTAAAATCATTGTTGGCATAAACCCGGCGATAATTGCAATCATATTTGCCAATACCTGAGATTTTAATACAATACTTAGCGTCATGCCAAAAAATAGCGCTCCTATAAGAAATATCGCTGCAAATGCAAACAGCAGAGCCGGATTGCCTCTCATCGGAACATCATAAAGCCTTTGTCCCATCACTACAGCAATAATTACATC
>PDZT01000225.1 GCA_002753105.1 Deltaproteobacteria bacterium YD0425bin50
AATCTCCCAATGATTTTTCAGTAGCATCTTTTACATCTATTGCACTTAACGTAATAATATATTTACCAGGATATAAATTGGTTGGATTAGATATGGTTTCTGTTTTACCAAGTACTTTATTCTGTTCTTTATTTTCATCCGTTATCGTTTCATGGCTCGATGTCCAAACAAGACGCTTTGTCCAAACGAGGTTAGAACAAAACTGATTGGATTCAATACACGGATTTTCTTTATATTTACAAGTTCCTATGAAGTCTAACTTCCTACCTACTATATGATTATAACCGGTATTCGGATAAGTAATTTCAACTTCTGGTTTCGGACCGGATGACTCCTCAATAAAAACTGTTTTGGGTTCTAATTTTTCTAATGTAGTTAACGCAAATGAATCTTCAAATGGATTATAGCCTGCACTTTTTATCTCTATTCTTGAAAAACCAGCGGGCACCTTATCAAGTATAAATGCACCATCTTTAGCAGTTGTCGTTACGCAAAAGCCTCCAGCCGTTACAATTGCTCCGCCAACTGGCTTATTAGAACCCACTTCAGAACTCACGGGATTAAGCCCAGACGGTATCCAAAATTCAGTTGGAATATAGTATTTTGTAAGCACCTTACCTGTAAAAGGACCTGTATGATATAGTTTGTCTGGAAATGGGTTAACAATTAACCAATAATAATCCACAGCATATACATCGGTTTGTGTTTGGTCAGTAATGCTAATTTTTAATTGTGGTTCTGTTTCTAAGTTTAGTTTGTCTATAATTATTTTAGGCAATGCATGCCAAATGATTTGCCCGATTGGCCCAGTTTGATCTAATTGATTGATTATCCATTCCAATTCTGAAAATTTTTCTCCATTAATTGTTACTTGAAAGTCTGAATTGAATGTTGAATCTTTTACTGCTGACTGAATATCATCCACAAAAATTTTTAATATACCATAATTATACTTTATTGGACTGCATTGATTTCCTGGGGTTAAAGGAAAACTAATTTCAAAAGGTTTTGTAAGTGGCTGAGAATAGTTCAAAATCAAACTCAGATAGCTGACTACCGCACCTGTCAAAAGATCATTTTTATATGTCGAGAATAGAATGTCGTCATTAAGGCTCCCTTTTAAAGCGTCAATAAATTCTTCTTCTGTTATATAAAGTTTATTTATTATTGTACTTAACTTACTAATAACTTCTGACGGTATTTCTTGTTTTTCTAATATTTCTTGTTTTAATATGAATCGTTCTTTTTCTAATTCTTCTTTTCCTATTTTTTCTTCTAAAGCCACAATAAATTTATTTTGTGTAGTAAATATTTCCCCTTTCAATTCGGTCATCTTATTGATAATGTCTGAAGGTGCTCCAATCTCCGAAAATTTTGTTACAATTTCATCAGTTATTTCGTAGGATACGATATCTTTATTGTTGTATAATCCCGATTGAAAAGCAGCTAAATAGTCATCGAGAGCTACAACCACTTCTTCTTCAGAATTCGCTGGAGGAGGAGGCATAACTCCTATGAATGTATCAGTTCCGGGGGCATCAAAACTATTTATGTTGCCAATTCCATTTTCACCATGTTCAGGTGTTGTCACTCCTGAAAATGGATTGAATCCAAGTTCAGGTTCAGGCCAACCTAAACCTAAATTGTCAATATCTCCGTATTGAACGACCAACTCCCCATCGAGTGAATTTTCATAAAAAATGAGCTGTAATGTGTCATGGTAAAACATTTGCAATTCTTCAACTTCTTCAGCATACACAGATGAAATACCTATCATGAACACTGTTGCCATGCATAAACCCAACACCCACATTCCATACTTTTGTTGATGAATTTTCATAAGCCTCCTTAATAAATTACTGGTATATAATTATGATTCTACATAATAACGAAGATAAATAACTGATGGTGCACAATAGTCTTCTCGCGTAAACGAGAATATAGAAAACGTGATGAATACTAGCGTTTTGTACTAAGAATAAAACTCGATGAATTAACAATTAATTAAAGAACACTCGGGTGATGTCGTTATAAAAAGCAAATATCATTAAAGAAATCAACAAAAAAATGCCTATTTGCTGGGCAATTTCTCGAACCCGTATGCTGACTGGTTTACCTGTAATTCCTTCAATCGCAAAAAATAATAAATGACCGCCATCTAAAACAGGTATGGGTAAAAAATTCAAAATACCTAGGTTGATGCTGATGACTGCAATAAACACAAGAAGGTTAATAAACCCTTCTCTGGCCTGCTCACCAGCCATTTGTGCGATCATAATCGGCCCGCCAATATTATCTGACGGAATCGCACCTTGAATTAATTTAATGATACTGATCAACGTTAATTCAGAAATTTTATACGTTTGCAAAACACTTTGATATAATGCCTGAAACGGATTTAAAGGCTTTACAAAATGATCCCCGCATGAAGAAACGCCAATCATGTATCGATCAACCGATTCGCCGAAAATATTCTTTCCAGCTCGTACCTTAGGTTGAAGTTGAACTGTTTTCTGTTGATCACCGCGCATATAAGTAATTGACAATAATTTGCCATTACTGCTAGTAATCATGCTTGCCATATCATCCCAGCTTTCAACAGGTTTATCATCAATAAAAACAATTAAATCTCCCTTTTGTAATCCAGATATATCTGCTGGACTTTCTTTTTCAACTTCCTTCACACAGGGTTTATAAACGATCAGACCTGTCCATTGAAAAACGCCTAAAAACAATAACAAAGCAAGCAGCAGGTTAAACAATGGGCCTGCTGCCACAATCACCATTCGTTGATACACTGGTTTATGCGTAAATGAAAACGGAATGTTTTCCGGTTCAATATCCTGCCCCGGTTCTTCCCCAACCATTTTTACATAACCACCCAAAGGAATAGCTGATAACCGATAATCAGTTATGCCTACTGTTTTTCCAAATATCTTAGGGCCAAACCCCAAAGAAAAGCGTTCAACGCCCACTCGAAACCATCTCGCCATCAAAAAATGACCGAGTTCATGGAAAAAAATTAAAACGCCTAATACCACAATAAAAGCTATAATGTTTGTATGCATGTAGTTATTTAGTTTTTTAGTTTTTAGGTTTTAGTTATGAAATTTTATTCAAAATTTCAATGGTTTGACCAATTTCTTCAGTTGTAACGCTTTGCCTTAACCGTTCCATATGTTTCATGGTTTCTGCAAACCGGATACCCTCAGCCGCACTAATCCATGCCAATTGCAGCCGTTCCTGTCGCAATCCCATTTTCTCCATTTTTTTCCAAATCTTTACCAATCGTTTTTCTGTCCAATGATTCGCATTAATATAATGACAATCACCAATATGACACCCACTGACCAGAACTACTGGCGCGCCTTTTTTGAATGCATGCCATATAAAACTTTCATCTACCCGACCCGAACACATGGTTCGAATAATACGAATATTGGCAGGATATTGCAAGCGGGAAACTCCAGCATAATCTGCACCTGCATAAGAACACCAGTTACATGCAAATGTAAGGATTTTTTCTTTGGTGTCTTTTTGCAAGAGTACATCAATCTGTTTGGTGATCTGGGCATCTGTAAAATGATTCATGACAATGGCACCAAAAGGACACTCCGCTGCACATGTACCGCAGCCTGCACATGCAGCCGTATTAATTTGAGCTGGTGTTTTTTGTTGCCGGTCCACAACTATTGCATTATATGGACATACCTCAACACAAATTCCACAAGATTTACACTGACTTGCAATCACTTCTGACGTAATTGGCTCAATGGTAATTTCACCTTTATGCATCAGCCGAATCGCTCTACCCGCAGCAGCCGATGCCTGAGTTACCGAATCTTTGATATCTTTTGGCGCTTCAGCACACCCCGCAAAGAAAATACCACGAGTTGCTGCATCTACTGGTTGCAATTTTGGATGCGCTTCTAAAAAAAAGCCATCAGAAGTGAGTTGTAACCCTAACATTTCCTGTAATTTTCGAGTGGTTGCTGATGGTTTTAATCCAATAGCAAGCACGAGCATGTCCAGATCATACTGTTCAATTTTAGCGGTGTTTGCATTTTCAACAGCTACACGTAAACGATGATCAGGCAATTCATAGATAGACCCGGGAAGCCCTTTAATATAGTTCACACAGAGTTTCCGGCTCCGCATGTATAAGTCTTCAAATCCCTTACCAAATGCACGAATATCAATATAAAATACCTTAATATCAATGTCAGGATCATGCTCTTTTAATACCAAAGTACTCTTAATGGTATTCATACAGCATATATTTGAGCAATATGCCCCACCTTTTTTTAAAGAACGAGATCCAACACATTGAATAAATCCAATAGATTTCGGTGGCTTTCGATCCGTTGGACGAATAATATGTCCTTGAGTTGGCCCGCCTGCATTGACCAATCGTTCAAATTCCATACTCGTCAGCACATTTTCAAAACGGGTATAGCCATATTCTTCCAACTCTTTGGGTTCATATAGATCAAAACCCGTTGCCACAATGATCGATCCAATATTTTCCTCAATTTCTTCATCAGACATGTGAAAATGAATACATTTTTTTGTACACGCATCAATACATTTTGAACATACTGCCGGATTATATCCTAGACATTCATTGGCATTAATCACATAAGAAGCCGGAACAGCCTGAGGAAACGGTATATAAATGGCTCTGCGTGATGATAATCCTACGTTAAATTCATCAGGTCTTAACACTGGACAAACTTTGGCGCATTCACCACAAGCTGTACATTCTTTTTCATCGACATATCGGGATTTTTTTAAAATTTTCGCTGTAAAATTACCAACATACCCTGATACATCAACCACTTCACTTAACGTTAACAACTTAATATTGGGATGTCGACCGACATCCGTCATTTTAGGACCCAAAATTCAGATAGAACAATCCATCGTTGGAAATGTTTTATCCAATTGAGCCATATTACCGCCAATTGAAGGTTTTTTTTCAACCAATATCACTTCATAACCATTATCTGCCAGATCAAGTGCAGCCTGAATACCAGCAACACCACCGCCAATAATCAATGTACGCTTGGTTAAAGGCACTGTATTCTCATATAAAGGCTGTAAAAGAGATGACCGAAATACAGCCATTTCAATTAAATCAATGGCTTTTTGGGTCGCGCCTTCTTTATCAGTCATGTGTACCCAACTGCACTGTTCCCGCAAATTTGCCATTTCTAACAAATATGGATTCAGTTTTACGGATTGAAGCATTTTCCGGAATGTGAGTTCATGTAATCTTGGCGAACAAGAACCAATAACAATCCGGTTAAGTCCGAGCTTTTCGATATCCGATTTTATCTCGTGTTGACCGGGCTCAGAACAGGCATACCCAATATCTTTAGCTATAACAACGCCATTTAATTTCTGGGCTGCTTGTGCAGTTTTTGCACAATTTACGGTTTGAGCAATATTTAATCCGCAACGACATACATAAACCCCAATTCGGGGAAGGGTAGAGACAGATTTAAAACCTGTTCCTTCTTTTAAGGCATGTTGATCCTTAATCATTATCCATTTCCTTAGTGTGGACGTTAATCACGAATCGAAAATCAAAAATCGAAAATCGAAAATCAAAAATTACTCCCAACAGATGCTTTGAGCTAAAATATGTGTTAAATCTACCAATTCAATAGAAATTTCACTGCCAATAAATGGATCTTCCATAGCACATCGTAAGTGCATCTGACATTTTGGACACGATGTAACCATTATGTCAGTGCCTGTGGCCTTGGCTTGACGCAGTCGTTTCACCTGCAAAGCTTTACTATACGTATTACAGCCAATCCATGCACTATTTCCACAACACATTGCACTCAGCCCCCGTTCAGCCATTTCTGTAAATTCACTGACATTCAGTCGGTTTATCAATTTACGAGTCAGTTCACCTTTCTGTGAAAAACGAGTTAATCTGCAGGAATCCTGATATGTGAGCTTTTTATCAAAGGGCTTAAACTTGACTGACCCTTTATCAATTTCTCTTTCTAAAACATCATATAAATGGGTGACTTTACATGAAAGCGGGAATCCAGCTTGAGCATAATCATGCACAAGTGTATGGTAACATTCAGGACATGTAACAATGACTTCGTCAATTTGTTTTTCATGAATTGCATCTACAGTCAATTTGGCTAGTTGACGAAAGTGAACAGCATCACCTGACCAAAGCAAATCATGTCCACAACACCGTTCATGATCAAGTACTGTTGGATAAATATCAAAAAAATTAAGTAACCGTATGCTGTCTGTTAAAATATTAGTAGTCTGCATTTCTAATGTCCGATGAAAAAACACATCATAATAAGGTGCACAACCCCCAAAAAATAAAATCTTACTATCAGGATTCAAGCGTATATCTTTGGGTAAAAAACCCCAACGATTGGTTTGTATTTCAGGTTTAGCCATAAAACGCATCAGCGCATGTAAAAAACCCGCATGACTTTCATAAGTATTGATCAGTGATGCATCCCAGATATGATGACGCAACGCCTTGATAAATTCAGGGAAACGAACATTTGATGGGCATCGTTCTTCACAAATACCGCACGTTAAACAGCCAAAAATATCATTATGCAACTCAGTTAATGATGAACGATTGACCGTAGCACTGGCGATAGCTCTAGGTGAAAATGGCCGACCAACAAGT
>PDZT01000226.1 GCA_002753105.1 Deltaproteobacteria bacterium YD0425bin50
TAAGCTTTCACTGCTTTTTTTTTTTTTTTTATCTCATCTCTCCATGTGCCAATAAATGACATATCTGATCGAGCTATAGAAGCTACGCAGCAATTTGGGCAACCATCAAATTTAAACTTAAATTTATAAGGAAACGCTGGCCGATGTAATTCATCTTGAAATTCTAGAGTAAGCGCATGACAAACCGCTTGAGTATCATAGCATGCAAACTCACACCTTGCTTCACCAACACAATCAGAAGGAGTTCTTAAGTTAGAACCTGATCCACCTAAGTCTTGATTCATATTATGTGTTAATTCATAAAAAATTTCTTCTAATTGAGGGGTCGTTGTTCCTAACAAGATAATATCCCCTGTTGATCCATGCATATTGGTAACGCCACTGCCACGCAATTGCCAAATATCGCATATTTGTCTCAGGTAATCCGCTTTATAAAATTTTCCAGATGGCTGATTGATACGCATGGTGTGGAAATGCGCTACACCCGGAAACATTTGAGGCTGGTCGCAGTATCTTCCAATAACTCCACCACCATAACCAAAAACGCCAACAATACCACCATGTTTCCAATGCGTTCTACCATGTTTATAAGATAACTCTAATAAACCTAGTAAATCCTCAACTGCATCTTGAGGAATTTGAAATTCAATGTTTTTTTCATTTTTTGCTCTTACTGCAGCTTCTTGCTTGAGGTCAGACACGAAACTAGGCCATGGTCCGCTTTCAAGCTGATCCAACAACGGCGTCTGATGCTTTGCCATAATTCATACCTCCATTCATAATTATCAACCGACACTTCTATAAATTACTGCCCGATACACTTTCCTATATAGGAAAAAAAACACCGAAATTTTCAACATTTACAATTATTTTGTCGATTTCGACGGTTTAATTCCGAAGTTCCTTTCTTAAAGGTTTGGCTATAAATTGCTTCAAATCGAATGTCAATAAAAAACGTATAATTCAAGTCAAAAGAACCTTAATCAAGTCAATATAAAAAGCTGTAGTATTTTATCTCTATAAAATAGAAAAAAAAACTATTTACTATTGCACAATTTGAATTGATTCAGATAGTATATCGTTGGTATATAAATAAATGGATTACAAAAATAAAAAATGTTGAAATTTTAAAAAGGGATCATTTGTGGAAAGACCAAAAATACTTATTGTTGATGATGCGCCAGTCAACATTAAAGTGATCAGAGAATCACTCAAAGAGGAATATAAAATATCTTTTGCAACTAATGGTGTTGAAGCACTTCGAATTGCCAAATCTGATAATACACCTGATTTGATCTTGCTCGACATTATTATGCCCGGTATGGATGGCTATGAAGTTTGTCGGCAACTGAAGTCCGATCTGAAAACAAAACACATTCCTATCATTTTTGTTACGGCTAAAAGTGAAGATGATGATGAAGCTAAAGGGCTTGATTTAGGTGCTGTAGATTATATTACTAAGCCCTTCAGCTCAAGGATTGTTCGAGCAAGAGTAAGAACTCATCTTGAAATTAAACGCCATCGGGATAATTTAGAAGAACTGATTAATGAACGCACTGCGGAATTGATTAAAGCCAAAGAAGCTGCAGAGTCTGCCAATGAAGCCAAAAGCCGTTTTCTAGCCAACATGAGTCATGAAATGCGAACCCCTATGAACGGGGTTATTGGCATGACAAATTTACTGATAGATGAAACACAACTCAACCAAACACAACGAGAATATACTGAAATAATAAAGACATCTGCCATATCATTACTATCAATTGTTAATGATATTCTCGATTTTTCAAAAGCTGAAGCGGGGCAACTTGAACTTGAATATTCTGACTTTGATTTAAGAAGTATGCTTGAAGAACTTAGTGATATTGTTTCAATCAAGGCTCAAGAAAAAGAGTTGGAATTTATATATATGGTCAATCCAGATGTGCCTTCTTGTGTACGGAGCGATCCCGGAAGAATAAAACAGATTCTTTTAAATTTTGCAGATAATGCCATAAAATTTACTCATAAAGGAGAAATTTTTATCAAGGTTTCCAGAGAAGTTGAGACTGAGGACACGGTTACCCTTAATTTCATGATCAGTGATACTGGAATTGGCATTGCTGAAGATAATATGGATTCCCTTTTTAAATATTTTTCGCAGGTCGATGATTCTATGACCCGAAAATTCGGCGGGATCGGTATGGGATTAGCCATATCCAGACAGCTTGCAGAACTCTTAAAAGGAAAAATTTCAGTAAAAAGTCAACCTGAAAAAGGATCACAATTCTGTCTGACTGTTACTTTGGAAAAGCAAAAGAAAAAAGAACAAAAAGAATGTATTGTTACACATAACAAAAATGAACTCATTTTAATTGTAGATGACAATGCTACATCCCGAATGGTTCTTGTAGAGCATCTTCATTCTTGGGGATATCGAATTGAAGAAGCAACGAGCGGAATTGAAGCTTTGGAAAAATTAAATGTTGCTTCATTAAATAAACACCCTTTCCGCATAGCCATTATTGATATGCATATGCCCGGGATGAATGGAGAAGAACTTGGACGTAAAATAAAGGAATCTCCTTCAATTAAACAGACTGAACTATTGATGCTAACCACTATTGGATATCGAGGAGATGTGGCGAGGCAAAAAGAAATCGGTTTTTCAGCATATCTTACCAAACCTGTAAAATCATCACATCTTCAAAATTGTCTTCTCAAAATTCTCAATATATCTGTTACTATAGAAAAAACAAAAGAAGAAGAAAAAAATATTATTACGAAATACATGCTTGAAGAAGAAAAAGAACAATTAAAACAGATTCGTATTTTGCTTGTAGAAGACAATATTGTTAACCAAAAACTTGCATTAAAAATACTGAGTAAATTTGGATATCAGGTTGATGTCGCTGATAATGGTAAAATAGCGGTAGATGCATTAGAAAAGATAGCTTATGATATTGTGCTTATGGATGTGCAGATGCCTGAAATGGATGGGCTTGAAGCCACTCGTATTATCAGAAGCCCTGAATCTAAGGTATTAAACCATTTTGTCCCTATTGTTGCAGTTACTGCACATGCCATGAAAGGCGATAAAGAAAAATGTTTGGAAGCTGGTATGTACGATTATATTCCAAAACCCATTAAGCCTGATGTATTACATGAAGTGATCGAACGTAATCTATATATTTCTTCAAAAGGTGCTCAATATGCATCTCAGCCACTTCATCGTGCTGAATAAGACAAAAATAGAAACGCGGATTAATAGCAAAAAGATGGCCTTGATCTTCGTTTCAGCCACAATGTAGGGGCGATGCTTGTCATCGCCCTTTTGGAGGGCGAACACAAGGTTCGCCCCTACAATTCTGGCACGGCACGAATAATGTCTGGCCGAAACCATGATCAAGGCCAAAAAGAGTATGTGGCCATGTGGCTTGCTTGCATAGGTAATATCCATATGCAAGCGCATATATTTAGAGGCATTTACTGTTGTTTTGGTTCTTGAATTGACTGATCTGGTAATTTAGGAATATCTGCTTTAGGAACATCTTCCGCTTTTGCTTCTTCTTTTTTTCCAGACAATTCATCTATCTTCGATGCCATATCATTGAACTTTGAAATAGAAAGAAGAAACGGATAATCATTTTCTGAAGTCACTGCTGGATATGACTGATCTGATTCTGTTAATTTTTCAAAGATAGACAACACATAGGTTTTGGCACCTTTTAACGTATATGTATGTGTCGGTTTATTTTTTTGAATATCATTTTTGGTTTTATCCACAATATATGAATCACAGCTCAATGTTGACAAGATGTTGAGCAGCGCATTGATTTGATTTTCATTCGCCGGTTTGCCAGTTGCATCCTGCCAGACCATTGGGGGAGGTTCTTGAGGTTTAGCATCGGTTTTGCCTTTGTTATCACCAGCAGATGTATCGGTTGCTTTGACTTCAACAGGCGCCTGCTTTCGATTAAAAAGCAAATTTTGATCAGCTCCTTTTGCAATCTGCACTTCTTGAATATCGGCTGTATTAAATGAAAGAACATGTTTATCGCGTAACTCTTCTAAACTCTGTTCAAACCGGCTTCTAAAATTTTCCTGAGCATGATAAACATTCGTATTATCAGATAACCTAACGTAAGTATGACGATATGAAGGTGCAGTTTTTCCAATATCCATATCGCGTACAACGATATCTCCACTCCATGCTTTTACCTTGATTTTTTTGTCATTATCTAAATCATAACGTTGATAGTTTTGGGTTTCTGAAACCATCGTGGTTAATGTTAGATCGCTAATAATATCAAGCATGCTTTGCACTTTATCTGAATCTGCCAAATATCCTTGGGGCGCAATTTTCCATTTATTGTCCTCACGATTTAACACAATGTTTTTATCTGTTGTAGCAATTTCAATTTTGCTGATGTCTTTTTTAACAACTGAGGTCATCGTTGGTATTTCATAATGCGTACTATCTGAATTATGCAAATACAAATATGCGCCGAGACCACAAATAATGATCAGCAAAATAGGGTATTCTTTTTTTATTTTGAATGATTTCATGTTGTGTTTTCTCCTATTTCTGGAACATTATCTGAATATGTTTCTTTTTTGTATGCCGGACAAGCATTACAATTAATCCTAAACCAATAATTAACACTGGCAATCCGCCGATATTAAATGATTTGATAACCGTTTTAGCCGTCGCTGTTGTTTCAGCAAGAGGGTTAAACCGTTGTTCTTTACTTCTCATTTCAGCAATGTCATTTCGATTGTTGAGTGCATCAAGAACATTCATAATAAACACAGCGTTTGGTGTTTTGGCTTCTTTATCAAGCATATTATCTTTCAGCACTTCTGACGTTGCCAAAAGGAATATCTTTCCGGGTTTCCCTTTAGAAATTTTAGACCCTTTAGCATCAATTTGAGAAAGATCAACAGGTTTAGGCTCTTCAGGTTTAGCTTCTGTCGATGACTTTTCCGTATCAGTTTGTTCTCCTTCTTTTTCTTCTTTTTCAACCTTTTTTTCAGGAATGGGTTTATCTGCAAAATAACTTGGAAATTCACCTTTAAGAAGATAACACAGAGGCATACTCTGCATCTGATCGTCTCCTGCTGGAGGCCGCATAAAAGCCCCGTTCAAATTGATATTATCCCGCATTTCCCAAGACCGTTCTGAAGATGAAAATAACAAATCAGCAGAAATACCATTTTCTTTAATTTTGTCTTTGTCCAGTTCTAATGGCGAGCTTTTCATGGTAATCAAGCCTTTAATATGACGCAGGTAATCAAGCTTTTCATTAATTCGATCAGGCTTGATAATTGGAGCAAAATAAATGGGGCGTTCCCCGCCGCCAAATTGCTGGCCTAAACGCTGTTTATAACAGTTCTCATCCAATACATAGGATTTTTTGATGCGGATACCATAATGATTCAGGAGTTTTTCAAGCCCTGAATCAAACTGTACATAATTCGGGGGCGAATACCCAAACGGATTTTGATTTGGGGATTGGATTTCTTTAAACGCATCTAAAAATAATGCAAGACTTTTTCCCCGCATTAAAAACTGATCAATCTGAAAGAGATCATAGTCTGAAAATTCTTCATTTGGCCGAGCAATAATTAACGTATTGATGCTATCTGGAATTTTATCCTTTTTTAATTCAACATACTTCATCGAATAATTTTGGGATAACGCACCACTAAAATTAGACAGTTTTTCCATATCCTGCTGCTGATCAAACCCCATAGGCGATGCACCGCGTGCATCCAACGTTCCATAATCAGCTAAATAACCGATATTTTCATTGATATCGATCAGCGATTCAATATTATCATTGATGATAGATTCAAGATCATTCATATCAACAAGCTCATATCGGGTCCCAATTAACGGAAGCCGCAATACACTAATCAAAGGCACTTCAATCGTCTTACCACCGTAGGCTATAACTAATCCAATCATTCCAGATCCTTCGCTGATATTTGCATTTGCAATTGCCGGCCATTTTAATGTCATAATATTGTATTTTTGCGCCTCAGTCTTTTTCGCTTCGTCTGTTGATGGATCTAAATACTGGTATTGAAGCTTGCTATAATTTTTCTTATTTATTTTATCTACAACCTCTTCAACTTTTTTGGGAAGTTCTGGAAGATTTTTTAAACTCATATATGGCGCGACGATTTCAAGTGATGAAGACATGACCAATATGACCTGAATTTTTTCTTTAAGATTCAGTAACGTACTGATTTTATTGTTGAGCTTTTGTATGGCTGTGGTGATTTCATATTCTAAGCCATCAGTGGTACTGATGGTTGGCACTTTTTCAATCAAATCACCATGAATCAAGACCATTCCCATATAAGCCTTGATGAATTTGATTTCATCCTGTTCAATATTTTGAATTTGTACAGGATATACGCCATAACTTTTGGCCAGTTCCTGATTTTCACCTTGAGATTGAGCACCTTCTTCTTCTGCACTCACATCATAGAATTTATAATTGAAATACCGGTTTGCATGAATGGCATATTCTTCGAGCAAATCATGCAGATACTGTTCGATATTGTTGTATGGTGCTGGAAGATTTTTCGTAAAAAATACATTAATGGTTAATGGTTCAGATAGTGTTGAAACCACTTTCTTGCTGGCAGCCGATATTGAATAAATCTTGTTTTGCGTTAAATCAAAC
>PDZT01000227.1 GCA_002753105.1 Deltaproteobacteria bacterium YD0425bin50
AATTGCCAGAAAGGCAAAAAAGTATGATGTAAACATAAAAGACTTGAATGATATAAAAATTTGTAATTTAAGATTGTTGGACAAATGTAATCGGGAAAGCATCAATTTTCATGAAAAAGCAGCCGCTATTCACGGGGCTGCTGCTGGTATAGGCGGTGCATTTGTAGGAACAATTGATCTTGCAGTCGTATTGGTAAATGATTTTCGAATGATCCAAGAAATCGCTTTTTGTTATGGGTTTGATCCCAATGAAGACATTGAAAAGAGAATTATTTTAAAAATGATTGAAGTGGGTATTGGTTCATCTGAAATTAAATTCAGGGCATTAGAAGAAATTGAACATCTTCGCAAACTTCAAACAGCTAAAAAAATGAACACTCAAGTGATCCATATTATTGCTACCAAAACGCTGGAAAGTTATGTACAAAGTATCACTTTAGCCCTTTTGATTCGATTTATGGAATGTTCAATACCTATTATTTCAATGGCGATGAGCGCTCGTTCCAATTTTGAATTCATGGAAAATACTGGGAATGCTGCATTTATGGTTTATCGAAAACGGTTTATTGAAAGAAAACATTCGCTTGGTAATGGGATTGATGTTTGTATGAATTGTCATTTTTAATAAAATTTTCTTAATGAATTACTGAGGTATTTTGGAGAATTCAAATGGAAAAAAAACGAAAAAAAAAGATACGTTTAATCATTTCAAATAATATAATGGATGACACAGCGAATATTAAACAGCTTGAATCTGTGAATGAAGAGCAACCAGATAGAGTAGAAAAAGCTGGTATTAACTGCAAATATTCAAAAAGCCGAATACAAAAAAATTTTTATCCTCAAAATAATTGTCGATTCAATGATGAATACGTTGACATTGATCCTCTTCCCTCAAAAATAGCGAATGATTTGGTTATTGAAGAAATTGGGGATACCCTTAAAATGGGTGGTCTCATTGGCGGTGCGATTTCGGGTGTCATTTCAAGCGCAAAAAATATTAAGGCAGTTTCAACTGGGGAAAAGAAAACTTCAACAGCAACCATTGATACGGTAAAAGATACGACGAAGGGTGGTATAGACGGCGCTGTTAAAGGCGTAGCGATTTTAGGTACTCGAGCCACCTTAATTAGAGCAGGTGTATCCACGTTGGCTAGATCAGCGGCGCCAATCGCTATTGGTATTACAGGTGTTGAAATGGTCAAAGATGTTGGAAAAACAATAAAAGGTAAAATGAGCAAAAAAAAGTTAGCGAAAGAAACGGGAAAGCATGTGGTTAAAGGTGTTACCCTTTGGGGTGGTATTGAAGCGGGGTTTGCTTTGGGCACCGCTATTGCTCCGGGCATTGGGACAATCATTGGTGGACTGATTGGAGGTATCAGCGGTAGTCTAATTGGCTCACTTGTTGTAGAATGAACAGAAGGGTGTTGTGATCATCTTTACCTCCAGTTTCCGATTCAGTTTTTCAATTGAATATCAAATTGAGGCAGAGAATAAATTTACATTTTCTCTCACTGATCTTCTTTGTGCAAGAAAGTTACGGATAATTTTTTTAATACTTGCAAAATGCACTTTTAGAAAAAGTTATAGAAGTGCATTTTGCATTTTTATTTTGAATCGATACCATATGCCTTCTACTGTATTATTTAAGAATAATCAAATGGCGTATGCCTTGATGATATCTGGCATATCTAATGCAAAAATTTTATTTGGTTCCAATGGACTTTGGATAAATATAAAAATTGTGTTTAATGTTTAAGTAAATTAAATTTTTTAAACTTGGCTGTTTTTATACCTCCAAATTAAAGACCATCCAAATTTTATCCAAAGTCCTTCAATAAAATAAATATGATTCAGGTGTGTAATGAAGAAAAGGAGACAACAATGGCAGAGGTAAAAAATTTTTTAATTGTAGTAAACACAGGCGCTGATAAACCGTATAATCAATATGCATCTTATGTGCTTGCATTTGTTGCAAAGCAGGTCAAAAAAATTCCTAATGTTACTGTATTTTACGGTCCGCAAGGAGTAGGGATGACAAAAAAGGGAGAATTAGCTAAACTGGCAATTCCTGATGCTGTAAAAAAACTTGTTGCGGATCAAATCGATGGGCTGTCTCCTAAAGACTTGCCTGATAATCTCGAACAGCTCGCACGTTTTGAAAAAGAAAAATTAGGAGTGACAATTGCCTCATGTGGCACATTTCATGTTATTGACGGGTTTGCCAATTCTATTGATGATAAGTCTAAAATTGAAGATTTTATTATTCCGCTTACAGTAATCCAGGCAACCGACGGATTGATGAATGCTGACAAAGTGCATTATCTTTAATCGGTCATTTATCCCGAATGCTGTCTGAACCAAAATAGTAGAATGGCACTGCATTTCTTGACAAGCCTGTTTAAGTTCCTGATGTGCAGTGCCATAATAATTACCCATATTACCTTGCCATTTTCTCCGCAATGCTGACAAAGGCCTTTGTTACTTCAGAATTTTCATATTCTTGTTGATAAGATTTCCCGGCATCCCCACATTTTACCATGTTTGGATCTAATGGGATCCGACCAAGAAATGGTAATCCAAAAGAACAAGCTGTTTTTTCACCGCCGCCCGTTCCGAAAATATCAATAAGTTTGCCGCAATGAGGGCATGTATAGCCACTCATATTTTCTATAAGACCAAATATTGGCATGTTTACGGTTTTACAAAAATTAATCGATTTTCGGACATCTGCCAAAGCAATTTCTTGGGGAGTAGTTACGATGATGGCTTGGGCATCTTTAATCAACTGCGCTACCGTTAAAGGCTCATCGCCTGTGCCGGGAGGTGAATCAATGATTAAATAATCTAATTCTCCCCAGTTTACATCTACGATAAACTGACGAATTGCTGAGTGCTTCATAGGCCCTCGCCAAATTATTGCATCATCCTTATTTGGCATCAGCGATTCCATTGAAACAGCAGAAAGATTTTTGGAAACAAACATAGGGCGGATTTTCCGATCCTCATCTGCACTGAGCATACCTTGAAGTCCGAGCATTCTTGGAATATCAGGTCCATGAATATCGACATCCATTAAACCAACTTTAAAGCCCTTATTAGCAAGCGCAATGGCTATATTTACAGAAACACTGGTTTTCCCAACACCGCCCTTACCGCTCATCACAATAAATTTTTGCTTAATTTTTGTAAGCGATTCTTTGGCAAGTTTATCTGGATCTGAATCGGGTGATTGATTGTGAGCGTCACAGTTCATTATCTGATTCCTTTCAATTTTTTTTATCATTAACTGACCATTCGTTAATTTAATATTCTTTTTATGATAGGCTCTGTGCCAATTTATCTATTAACTGTTTTAAATCTTCTTCATTTGGATGTCCGACAGCATCCGGTGCATCAGCTAACCATGCCGGAGGTACGGGTTTTGATCTTGCCTTTTCAAGTATGTTTGGACTGACTTGACCGGGGCAGTTAAATGTGCCGATCACATTTGCTGCTGGCGCTAAACTTTTTGCAAATTCCATAGCAGATTGAGCATGCTGTGAGGCGGCTGATGCCCCATGAGTTGCAAACAAAAAGAGCTTCTGGTTTTTTACTTTTTTTAAATACTCCTGAGATGTTGAATCAGGCTTTCCAGCCATTAACCAAAATCCCAAACACACAAGATCAAATTCCGATGGATCCGGTGCATGTTCGATTTTATAAATTTGTTTTTCACCTTCAAGCTTTTTAAAAATCGCTTTAGCTAATTTTTGAGTATTCCCTGTTTGACTGGAATAAACAACAATCGATTTCATTTGAGTGCCCTCCTTTTTAAGTTTATCTTTCATCGGTTAGCTCCTTTTCTTTTTAACTGTTCGAAATAAATCTTATTACTTACTCACAGTCAAAAATTATGCCAATATAACAAAAATAGATAGGCTGACAGGCCTTGATCTTTGTTTCGGCCACTGTGTAGGGGCAGGCCGGGCAACCCCATATGCATCAAGCTAAGGAGATATGCTTATTTATTAGCTCCGTTAGGAGCGATCTGTTTGTAGCAATTTTCGTGAATCCTAAATTAAGCTCCGTAGGAGCGGCCTGATGCGTAAACAGGTCGCTCCTAACGGAGCTTGATATAAGGATGAACATACATTGCTACAAACAGGACGTCCCTACGGGACTTGATGCATATGGGGGCAACCCGGGTTGCCCATACACCATAAACCATGATTGGCCGAAACGAGAATCAAGGCCGGCTGACAAAAGGGTTACAGATAAATATTATATTATGGTATATTTTTTGCTGCATTAACGAATTCGTCAAAAAAAAGGACTGCCAAATTTAAAAATACTTTTTATAATGATGGTGAGAAAAAAATGAAAAAAGAAAAGTTTAATTTTTTACAAGATCACTCTGTTCATTTTTTAGAGATGGCTTTGAGTATGGATAAGAGAACAATGATTCACAATCCTGATGGATATGGAAAGAGAACTGGAGAATGCGGAGATACCATTGAAATATTTTTAATGGGAACGGATGATACCATCACTTCCGTTTCTTTTAATACGGATGGATGTATCAATACCCATGCCTGCGCGAATACTGTTGCTCACCTCGCTGAAGGAAAGCCTCTTGAAAATGCATGGGAAATAACTCCAGAAAAAATTGCTGAGTATCTTGAAACGTTACCCTCATCACAATTTCATTGTGCAGAACTGGCGGTAGGCGCTTTATATCTAGCGCTGAGTAATTTCAGGGAGAATGCCAAAGCACCATGGAAAAAACTATATCATAATAAAACATGTTTCAATCATGTTTCAAATGTTTCAAACGTTTCAAACGTTTCAAGTGTATAACTCATTGCATTTAAAGAATTCCCTTATAATCCCTAACAATTTTAAATGGCCTGTGTTTTGCTAAAATCGATTAGTACGTTAACGTTACTTTTAAAATAGAGGGTTATGAGACTGCTCAATGCAATGCATTAATTACCAGACATTATTCGAGGATTTACCTGAAGGCGTTTTTACCGTTAATACAGACTTGCGAATTACATCATTTAATCAAACGGCTGTTAAAATGACAGGGTTTTGCAAAGAAGAGGTCATTGGCCATCATTGTTGGGAGATATTTCGCTCAGACATCTGTAAAAAAGAATGCCCGCTGAATACGGCAATTGACACTGGCAAAAAACAGATGGATCAGGAAGTAGTCGTTCGGGACAAGTACGGAGATGACCAGCTTTTTTTTGTCAATGTCAATGTGTTACGTGATGATAATGGCAAGACACTTGGCGCTGTTGAAACATTTCGAAAGCAGCAACATTTTTCCAATAATGAGGACTACATATTTCAAGGCATTATTGGGCAAAGCAAGGTAATGCAGTCCATTTTTTCAATGCTTCCGGATGTGGCTGCAAGTGAAGCAAGCGTTCTGATTTGCGGTGAAAGCGGTACAGGTAAAGGCTTGCTCGCAAGAGCCATTCACAATCTTTCCAAAAAGAAAAAAGGACCTTTTACATCAGTTAATTGTGCGGCATTAGCTGAATCCCTTTTGGAATCAGAACTATTTGGACATGAAAAAGGGTCATTTACAGGAGCTGATCGCCTAAAAATCGGAAGATTTGAATTGGCAAAAGGCGGTACCTTGTTTTTAGACGAAATCGGAGAATTAAAACCCGCGCTTCAGGTAAAACTTCTCAGCGTCATCGAACAACGACTGTTCGAGCGTGTCGGAGGCACAAAGTCAATAGACCTTGATGCCCGTATCATAAGCGCAACAAATCAAAATTTAGATAAAGCATTAAAAGAAGGACGGTTTAGAGAAGACCTGTTTTACAGACTCCGCACCATTCCTTTTAATATACCGCCATTGCGTGAAAGAGTTGAAGACATCCCATTGCTGGTAGAGCACTTTATAAAACTCTTTAATTCCAGATATGCAAAAAATGTCCGTTCTGTTGATCCCAAGGTGATGAATCTTTTTATGAAATATCATTGGCCCGGTAATATCAGAGAATTAGAACGATGTATTGAACATGCCTTTGTCTTTGTAAAAGGCCCTGTAATTTTCTCTCGGTATTTGCCTGAGATGCATCTTTTAGCGAAAACAGAATCGATTGATATCCCCATGTCAAATGCAAATGATAAAAATTCAGTTTTATCTGCCCTAACCCAAACAGGTTGGAACAGACAAGAAGCTGCAAAATTTCTGGGTATCAGCCGAACATCCTTATGGCGCAGGATGAAGGAACTGAAACTCGATTAACCACTGTTTCATGTTTCATGTGTTTCAAACTTTGTTTCAAACCAGCTTTTACCCTTTTATGGATTTACAATTCAATTAAAAAAATTAAATACACCTGCCTATAAAAAAAACTCAGCATCATCTTTCATCATCTGCACACCTCAATCATGTTGAAAACTATGTTCAGCTTGAGTATAGCATTATCCATTTTTCCGCAACTCCAGCAATCGTTCCATGCAAAAACAATAACTTCACAGAAATGTCTATTCCGAGTTCTTTTGTCATCACCATAGATAATTGAACGGCTTTTAAAGAATTGCCGCCTAAATCAAAAAAGTTATCATCAATACCGATTGGACTTTTTTGTAATACGTTTTCCCACAGTACTGCCATCTTTTTTTCTAACTCATTTCGGG
>PDZT01000228.1 GCA_002753105.1 Deltaproteobacteria bacterium YD0425bin50
TTGGGATCAATAACCTATTTATTTCATTATTTATTGTGATTCTATGTGTTCCGTTAGGCTATTTTATCATGAGGACATTGTATAGTTTAGCTCAGGAAGAGAAATCAGAATTGCGCTATTTTTCTGAAACACTGTTTAACGAAATTGAACAGGAACTTGCAGTTTGGGTTAGAAATGAAGAATCACGAGCTGTTGATGAATACAATTATCTAGTTGAAGATATGTCAACAACAATAAAACGGTCTCCTTTATCTAAGCCACCAGAACAGCCATTTATTTTGGGATATTTTCAAAACAACCCGGATGGTTCATTTCAAAGCCCTTATATTCAGCAAGGCGGAGTCATTTCAGAAATCGATGCTTCGATGATTAAGCAATTAAAAAATCTTAATTCCAAGTTTAATCAAAAACGGTATCAGGTTCCATTACCTTCAGAATATCAACCTGTTTTAGAAACAAAACTCAAAGAGCCAAAGGCTCAAACTGAATTTTCAGAAAAATATTTAGCACGTTCACGAAAATCAAGTGACTCTTTAGGTCAAAAGCAAAAGCGTGTTGAAAGTATTCGTATGGAACAGGCATTAAACATCGCTCAACAAGAAATGTATAGCGCCAAGGAAGAAAAAGAAACGATTTTATCAAGCAAGGTTAGTTCAGATAAATTAGATAAAACGGATCGCATGAATGAGTCATGGACAGGAATTCATGATCAAACTCTACAGGTAGAAGTTGACTCCATGCAATCTGTATTTATTGATAATGAATGTATTTATATATTTAGACGTATTGCAATGCGGAACCAAATATATCGTCAGGGATGTATTATCCAGATAAACCCTTTTCTGGTCTATTTATCGCAAAAATATTTTGATCATCAACCCATGTCTCAGTTTACGCATATGGTATTTGTGGTTGCAGACGGCCAGAAAGAAATGGGTGTGATTCATTCGGGTATTCATTTTTCAACACCTGTATTTGAAGTTCATCGAATTTTTCCACGTCCATTTTCTTTTTTACGAGCACGCTTAACTTGTGCATCTATTCCACCTTCTTCTGGCAGAATGACGCTACAATGGATGATTTTTATTCTCGCGGGTGTGATTGTTATTGGCTTAGTTGCAATATACCACAGTGCATGGAAAGTCATGGAGTTATCTCATCGACGCTCTCAATTTGTTTCTTCGGTAACGCATGAATTGAAAACGCCATTAACGAATATTCGAATGTATATTGAAATGCTTGAACAGGGAATTGCAACAACTCATGAAAGGGAACAGCAGTATTATCATATTCTTTCTTCTGAATGCCAACGTCTTTCGCGGTTGATTTACAATGTACTTGATTTTTCAAAATTAGAAAAAAAACAAATCAAGTTGAATTGGAATGAAGGTAAATTTGATGAAGTAATTGATGAAGTTGAGGAAATTATGACACCGAAACTACAGAAAGAAGGGTTTACATTTGATGTTAACCAGACATTATCAGTGCCATTTTGGTATGATCGTGAAATCATGGTTCAGGTATTAATGAATATGATTGAAAACAGTATAAAATTTGGAAAACACTCGCCAGAAAAAAAAATTACCTTATCCATCGTTGAAAAAGGAAAATGGATTGAAATTCATTTATCTGATACTGGTCCCGGAATTGCTAATTTTGCTTTAAAAAAAGTATTTGAGGATTTTTACCGCGTTGATCCTTTGGCTAAAACTTCTGGAACTGGGATTGGTTTAGCTTTTGTACGAAAACTGATACACGCATGTGGCGGAAAAGTTCGTGCAGAAAATAACACCGGAGCTGGATGCTCAATTATTGTCATGTTGCCCAAAATTCATCACCCATAGAAATTGGAGACCAATTGATCATAACGTTTTTTCTCCTTTCTGAAGTTAAAAGTTAGCTAACGTTTTTTTTGAACTTGAATTTTCCAGTCTGGCATATCGTCTTTACTTTGATTCACTTCTTTAATTTCTATATTACGGTATGATTCTCTTAAGACTAGGGATGTCATAGGTCCAAAAATAATTGTTTTTTCAACGATTTCGCCAATCACTCGTATCAATGGAGTATGTTTTTTATCATTTTTCCAGTCACCGATAAGTTGTTTTTTTCGGTTTAGGGCTTCCAGTTCAATTTCAATTTGAACTTCCTGATTTTTGAGTTCATCCATTTTTTCTTTAAATCCATTTTGATTGGCAAAAAGGGTCTTCATGGTCTCTTCAGAAATCTTTAGCTGCTCTTGAATATCTGCCAATTTATCCTCAACATGCTTTAATCTCCTTTTCACTCCTTTTTTTTCAAATTGTTCTAACATTTGTTCTAAGGATTTCTGTTGAGTTATTGCTCGATCCTGTACACTTGCCATTTCAGCAATCATGTCATGCGTAACTTTTTCTTCTTCTTTTAGTTTCTCCTGCTGGAATTTGATTTCCTCTTTCTTTTTTTTAAGATCAGCTATCTGGACACGAGTATCAAGAAGTTCTTTTTCAAGATGATCATCAACACCAAATCTTAACTTACAGGGAGTGGCAACAGTTGTACCAATATCTCTTGCCATAATTCCTTTACATGCGGAAATACTTGAAGATAAAATTTTACCTTTTTCTATTGCACATATACCACTAATTCGAATATCGCTATCGATAATTTCCCTTGTGATCAAGAGATTACCGTAAGCATGGATCGTGGATTCTTTAATATAAGTAGCCTCAATATCTCCATGCGCAGTAATTGTTGCACGAATAATTCCCCCAAAAATTTTTACATTTCCCGATGCTTCAAGTTGCCCTCCAAAAACCTCACGGGCATATATATTAACTCCTTTTACTTGAAATCCGGCTTGAATTGTATCTCTAACAATAATATTTCCTTCAAACCGAACATGTCCAGTTTTATACCCAACATCACCCGGAACATGAAACTCAGATACAACAGCAATGTCTCCTGTCAATAAAACCTTAGGATAACCATCTATAGATGCGATAATTTTGAGTTTGTCTTCGTTGAATTCAGTACCTTGTGCACAACGAAAATCTGCATCTTTTACTGGAGGTGTCTGCAAAATATTGCCATATACATCAATCCCAATTTCGGATTCAATCATTGGAATTTTTTCGGCAAGCAATGTTCCTTTTTTGACTGAAGGTATGTTACCACGTTCTTTATAATCAATGGTACCTTCGTCAGATAACAACCCCGCATGTAAATAATCTAATTGAAAAAAATACTGAATACTGGCATCTTTTCCTGTGATAGGAGGCTTGCCTTTGGCAATAATCAGAGGAGCACAACCTTCTGAAAAATTTTCAATATAATTTTCGATTTGGTCATCATCGATGAAACCGTAACTAATTTTTTTTTGTACCAATAATTGTTTGACATGATCTAATGAAATGAATTTATGCAGATCATTGGGGATTGATAGCATTGCCTGCAATCGATCTTCAGAAACAATAATATCTAAAGATGTGGATTTATGGGCTTCATGAATAACAGCAGGTTCTATTAATTTTTCTTCATTAGCAGAAGGGATATCGTCTCTTAAGATTAGCTCAATTTGTTCTTTGGTTAGAATTTCTGATTCTACAAATATTTTGGCTATTGACACAATTGATTTATCTTTTCTGAATAATTGAGCCTGAAGATCAAAGGCTTTATCGACCTGTTCGGAAGTTAGCAGTCCTTTCTGTATTCCTTTTTCTGCAAATAATTTGTCTTGCTGTTTTGTTTCTAGTAATTTTTTTGCCCTGTTTAGGAGAACCATTTGATCTGTGTTTAAGAATCCTTGCTTGACAAGTATTTCTTCAAGCGTAGGATTTAAACCAGCTTGCATTTCTTTTGTTTGGTATTCAATTGCTTCATTTAATTGTAATTCATTAATGAATTTATAAGATAAAGCAAGTTTGGCTACAACAGGTAAATTTTTCAATAGTGCACCTAATCTTCTTTAATGTTTAAGCCCATTCCTATAAGTTTTGCACGAACTTTTTCACTGTTAAATGGCTTTACAACATAATTATCGCAACCGGCTTTTAAACTAGCAATAACAATATCTTTCTCGGAGTACGAGGTAACCATCATAATTTTAACCTGTTTTTCTTTTGGAACTTGTTTTTCTTTTTCAACTTCCCTTATTTTTGTGAGAACTTCAATTCCGCTCATATCCGGCATAAAAATATCTAATGAGATCACCTCAAATGGGACGCCCTCCTCCCATGCTTCTTTAAAAGATCGGATAGCTTGTTTTCCAGACTCAACTGAAATGCATTCGCCGATGCCTTCCATAATTTTATGCATTTTTTTTCTACTGACCAATTCATCATCAACAACTAAAATTTTCATTTGGATACGTCTCCACAATTTTTTGATAATTAATTATAATTAAATAATTACAATCAAATTAAATGGTTAACCTATGTTTTCCACAAAAAATATAGAGTCCAGATTCTTGATTTAGGGTAATCAGAGTCATATTTAACGCGCTTGCAAGTTCAATCGCAAGCGAGGTAGGACGTGAAATACCTGAAATTATAGGAATTCTAGACCTTGCAGTTTTTTGAACCAATTCATAACTGATACGTGACGACATTACAACCGCCCATGCGTGTATCAACCTTCCGTTAAGAAATATCTTTCCAATAGCTTTGTCAAGTGCATTATGTCTGCCGACATCTTCTGCAGAAGATAATTGATTAAACTGTTCATCGTAGATTACAGCCGCATGTGCGGCTCGCGTTTTTTTTCGAAGAGGCTGATAATCAGTTAATGTCAATAAAGAGAAGAGAATTTTTTCAATTGATATCTGAGCGTTATCAGAAAGGGGCTGAATATCATTTACAAGATCAGAAATAAGCTCTTTACCGCAAATTCCACAGCTCGTTTGGCTAATAAACCCTTTACGGTCAATAATTTTACCAATTCGATGTTTACATTCGGGTTTAAGCGTTAATGTTGCCACATGAGTATCACAAAAGGCAATCGAAGCGATATCCTCTGGAGAATCAATAATTCCTTCAGTAAAACAAAAACCCGCGACATGAAAAGTTTCATCACCGGGTGTTCTCATAATTATTGAATATGGACGACCTTCAACTCGGATTGCCAATACCTCTTCTTTAAGAACTTCATGAGTTTCAACAGTAAATCCAGTATCTTTTGTCCAAACATCAACATGGTATTTTTGGATTTGTTCCATGTTTTCCTTGTGTTTTGTACACTACGAATAATAATACATTTTTATAAGGAAGGCATAGCCTAATTAACGAGATTTGATCGAATATACACGAAATATGAGGATTATATATATTATTTTAAAAAAAAAAGGAATCAGTTTATTACAACTGATTCCTTTTTTATCTTTACGGGGACGACGAGGCTCGAACTCGCGACCTCTTGCGTGACAGGCAAGCGTTCTAACCAAACTGAACTACGCCCCCAATAGGCGAAACAGGGATTGAACCTGTGACCTACGGCTTGTAAGGCCGTTGCTCTCCCAGCTGAGCTATTCGCCCTCAACAATGTTAATGAACCTTTCCTATTATAAAATAAAATTGCAGTCAAGAAAAAACTTATTCTTTTTTTAATTTAATTCATTCAAATCTCATAGTTAAAATCTCATAGTTAATGAGTCGTAATATTCTCTGGTAAAGGAACCAGATGTTCATCTATTTGAGGGATAACCGTATGTTCTAAAATAAAACCATAATCACCCGTTTCATTTTCATCAAAAAGCCTATCTTCAGAACTTCTTAGAATGATAGCATCGGTCAGCACTTCATCCATGTGTTCAACTGTAACAATTTCTAACAATTTTGAAATACTAGAAGGAATTTCTTTTAAGTCATTTTCATTTTCTTTAGGAATAATAATTTTCGTTATTCCGCCACGATGTGCGGCTAGAATTTTATCTCTCAATCCACCAATAGGAAGGACTCTGCCTCGTAATGTAATTTCCCCTGTCATGGCAATATTTCTATCTACAGGCCTTCGCGTTAATACAGAAACAATAGACGTACATATAGCAATTCCAGCAGACGGACCGTCTTTAGGTATTGCGCCTTCGGGTACATGAACATGAATATCATATTTTTGATAGAAAACGGGATCAATTTTTAGTCGTTTTGACCTAGAACGGACATAACTTACAGCAGCCTGAGCAGATTCCTTCATGACATCGCCTAATTTCCCAGTAATAATAAGGTCCCCTTTTCCGGGAATAATCACTGTTTCAATGTTCAGTATTTCACCACCGACTTGTGTCCATGCAAGCCCGGTAACTAAACCTACCATATCTTCTTTTTCAATCTGGCCAATTCGGAAACGCGGTTGACCTAAATATTTAATTAATGATGTTGAGGGAATTTTTATGACATCATGTTGATGTTCAACATCATTTTCAAATTCCTCGTCTGCATAGGTCAGGTTCACTGGATTTTCTAAAGTTGGATTTTCAGGTGTATCTGTAGATTTTTGGATGATTTCCCGAGCGACTTTTCGACAAATAGTTGCAATTTCTCTTTCTAAATTTCTTACCCCGGCTTCACGTGTATAGTGTTGAATGATCGACATAATTGCTTTTTTTGAAAAGTATAGCTTTGTTTGTTCAAGTCCATTACTTTTGATT
>PDZT01000229.1 GCA_002753105.1 Deltaproteobacteria bacterium YD0425bin50
GAATTACAAACTCGGTCTCCCTAAGCACATTTTTGAGCTTCAACAAAAAGATATGGAGTTGCGTCTGCGTAAAGAATACGATGATCAGCTTAACCTGAAGTGGAACCAGATGATATCTTTGACCAAGTAAACCATCTCAAGAAAGCGAATTTGTTTTTTTGCTTGATAGAGAATCCTGTTTTTTATATATTATGGCCTTGATCATCGTTTCGGCCATTTAATTTTCTTAATCGTAATCGTAATCGTAATCTTAATCTTTGCCTGAAATTAGATTACGATTAAGATTACGATTAATTGGCCGAAACAAAGATCAAGGCCTAAAAATCGAAAATCGAAAATCTTTAAGGAGGAAGCCGTTATGAAATGGATTATCTCCGTTATTTTTGTGTTTAGTTTGGGATTATTCAACACAGCAATCGCAGCAATTGACGTTGTTGTTTACCAAAATCAAACACAAACGATTAGTATTAGTGGGCTTCAAGAGCCAATTCAGGTGAGTTGCAACAATAATGCAGTTGTAAATGCTTGGATACAGGATATGTCCCTTTTTATTGCTGGTATTGCTTCAGGAACAGCAACGGTAACAGTTACAGGCAATGGGAATAAAAAAATAACTGTGAATGTTACGGTAAAATCTGCAACCTATCGAATTTCCTATACTGTTTATCCATCGTCTGTTGGCATGATTACGTCAAATCCTGAAAAATCAACTTATGAATTCAATGAGCGGGTTACGTTCACAGCGGTGCCTGTTTCTGAGTGTTATGAGTTCTATGGCTGGTCTGGAGATTGCCAATCCAGTGATGGGAATTCATGTACTTTAGTGATGGATTCCAACAAAAATGTGATCGCAAATTTTATAATTCAGTATTTCACCTTGTCGATTCAGTCAGAAAATGGGGACGTTCGATTAAGTCCTGAGAGTACCACATATAAATGCGGTAGAGAGGTCATCCTTGAAGCTATAGCTGATCAGGGGTTTGAATTCAGTTACTGGCAAGGAGGTATTTCGGATAGTCAAAATCCAGTTGCTGTGAATATGCAGTCAGATATGACAATTCAGGCTGTATTTACTCCGATAAGCTATAAAGTCGTTGTCAGATCAGAGCCTGAAGATGGCGGCATAGTTGAATTGTCTCCAGAAAAATCGACATATTCCCTTAACGAAGAGGTTATATTAACAGCATCTGCGCTTACCGGGTACCATTTCGATCATTGGTCTGGAGATATTTCAAGTGAAGAAAGCAGCGCTACCCTCACCGTAACAAAAGATTTAGGCATTACTGCGGTCTTTATGTCAGATGAAACGTCAAACCCTTTACCTGACATTAAAGTAAATGGATCTGACACGTATATTGCCATTGAACCTGATGAATTTTTAACCGTAAGTATCAGCCTTGATTCTGGTGCGGCTGAAGATGTAGAGTCGGATTGGTGGCTTGCAGTTCTAACTCCATTAGACTGGTATTACCTTGATGCCGAGACAGAAATTATTTCTTGGAAGAAGGGGTTTGCTGTAAGTTATCAAGGCCCACTGGTCAGTTTTTCATCCATAGATGTTTTAAATATTGTAAGACCCACCGAGGGCTTCTATACGTTTTATTTTGGTGTTGATTTGAATCAAAACGGACATGTTGACGATCCGTTATATTATGATTTTGTGGAAGTAAATGTGTTTTCTTCGGATACGGATCAGGATATTCCGTTTCCAGTTAATTAAAGATAGAAATGATAAATCGAAAATCGAAAATCGAAAATCTTAAGGTGAGGTTGTAAACGAATGCATTCCAATGATGACCTGATTGATGTACTTGACTCTGACAAAACAATTCACTCTGCGTCTGAGACTATTTGGCAAAAACGAAACAATGTTTATGTAGAAGATCATCCCTATATCGTTGGGTATATTGGGTTAGGGACCATTGTCATTGGCATGTGTCTGTCCCATCTCATTACATTTATGGTTTCCTTTTTATTCTTATACTTGATTTCTGATTTTTTAACCAATGATGTACGCCGTTATGCACCATTTATTCCTAAAGCACTTCTGTTTTCAGTACTCTATGTTGTTGTGATTTTGATTATCACAATGCTGACTTATAAAATTATTCCGAATTTTGGTAAACAACTTCCCTCAATTGCCAATCAACTGCAAGTTGAAGCAATCAAACAATTCAAATTTTTGGTACAAAAATGGAATCTTGCCCAATATATTGATCCTGAAGAAGTTCGTGCAGCGATTGTTTCTGCCACAACTACGAGTCTGAAATTTTTTATGGATAAATTTTCCTCTGTGTATAAAGGATTCCTTTATTTTTTATTTGCATTAATCGTTAATCTTTTATTCTATCACAATCCCCAAAAAATCGAACGCGTATTTACTCGTAAGCCACGGAGTATGATGACATTTTTATACCGATTTATTGAGATTCGTATTCGTATTTTTTATTTTTATTTTAAACGTGTTATGGGTGGACAAATTATTATTTCAGCGATCAATACTCTGATTTCAGCGATTGTGATTTTTGGTTTAGCAATTCCTCACCCTTTTGTTATGCTTTTTCTTGTATTTTTTTGTGGCCTTTTCCCAGTCGTTGGTAATTTAGTTTCAAACACAATTTTAACGCTGACTGCCTTTATTTCAATTGGACTCTGGGGAGCAGGCGTGTGCTTGATATTGCTTGTAGTGATTCATAAACTTGAATATTTTTTAAATTCAAGGATTATTGGCGAAATTGTGAATCTCCCAATGGTTGTAACATTATGTGCTTTGATTATTTCAGAAGTGATATTGGGCATCGTTGGACTTATTCTTGCCATCCCGCTGGTTCTGTATATACGACATGAATTTGAACATATTTCTGGATTTTCTGGCACGAATGAATCGTATTCTTGAATTGCTTCTTATTTCGATCATTACCTTAGTATTGCTTGAATCAGGCAGTTTTTTACTTTTTCAATATTTAACAGGTTTACCATTTTCATATACTGCCATTTCAGAAAAACGTAAAGCAACGATCACATCCATTCAAGCCCGATATCTCAAGGAAAAAAAAGAAACATTATACGTGCTTCATCCATATTTAGGGTATAGCGGAAGACCCGGTGCCAAGCCTTGGGGTGAACATATGCCCGGATTTAATTCATTTGGGATGATGTCTGTATCTGGTGCCCCATACCCTTCCTCCCAAAAAAAAGATGCGTTTGTGGTTGGAATTGTTGGAGGCAGCCTAGCTGAAATATTTGCAAATCATGTAGAAACAGAAATCAATGCGTATGTAACATCTCACTATAAGATCAACAAACCGATCATACTCATCAATCTGGCTACAGGCGGGTATAAGCAGCCCCAGCAATTGTTTCATATTCAATATGCTCTGCTTTGCGGCTTTACCTTTGATGCGATCATCAATATTGATGGATTTAATGAAATAGCACTGGCAAGCTATAATTATAACCACTCATTTCATCCGGTATTTCCCTCAATTCATCATCTTGGTTTAATGGCAACACTTTTTTCAAGCAGTACCCCGGATATTCAAACGATAAAAACTCTGCTGCGCATTCATGATGTTTATGCACGGACTTTTCACATTCTTTCAATATTAGAAAAACCACCGTTAGGTTACAGTGTATTTTTAAATCTGTTTAGCGAACTCTGGTTAAAACGTGCAGAAATCAAAGCCAATCAGCTTGAATATGGACTGATAGAACATGCACAAATCAATATTAATAGCTTGTTTTCGCCTCCTCCATTACCTCAAGGAGATATCTATTCTGTTGCAGCAGACATGTGGGCACATTCATCACGCATGTTATATGCGATTTGTCAAGCCAACCATATTCGTTATGTTCATATCCTTCAACCGAATCAATATGTTCAGGGAACTAAACCTCTCACATTTAACGAACAGACACATGCCATTAATCCAGAAAATACATGGGGAATTTCAGCAAAAGAAGGCTATTCACATTTAATAGAAAGAGGACATCAGCTTCAAGCAGAAGGAATTCCTTTTTATGATTTTACGATGGTGTTTAAAGATATCCAATCTGATATATATGTTGACGATTGCTGTCATATCAATGCATTAGGTAATTCAATCATTGCAAAGAAACTTTCAGATATCCTGATTCAGTATTTTCAGTGATATGTTTTGGCCTTGATTTTCGTTTCGGCCAAGGCGTTCGTTCGATCGTTCCCACGCTCCAGCGTGGGAACGCAGATAGGGACGCTCCGGCGTCCCGAATTGACGTAGAAAGCGTATAGGTTCTGGACGAAATTTTAAAACAGGGGATTAAAAAAAATGGATAAAAAACAAATAGAAGAAAAAGAAAAAGAAAAAAGATATGAACACTCACTGGAAATGAATAGAAAAAGACAAATAAGATACAGTAAATATCAAGAAGAAAGAGGAAAAAAAATGTTTAGGGTCTGGCTGAGTAATGAAACAATAAATAGAATTGAACAAAAAAAAGGTGAACAAACGTGGGAACAATTCTTTGAAAATATTTTAAGTAAAATTTAACTTGATAAACGTTAAACAACTGAATTGAATAGGGTGCAGATACTTGACTCCCATATAAAAATATTGATTCATCGTTGTTCTCGATGGATTGGTACAATTTTAATTAAAATTTTAGAGACTAATCGTCATTTTTAAGTCTCTGTATCTAATTGATAATACTTAAAATATTTACTTGGGAGACGAGAGTAACTGCACCCAATTGAATAAGATGTTAAGTAATGGGCTGTTAAGTAATTTTAATAATTGTCAGTCCGAGCATATGAACGAAACCAATCAAGACAAACTTAAACGCGCTTATCAAGCGTTAGAAAAAATGCAAGCCCGGCTTGAAGCCATAAATCAGGCAAAAAACGAACCCATTGCTATTATTGGGATGGGATGTCGATTTCCCGGAAAAGCAAATGATTTAGAAACGTTCTGGCAGCTTTTGAAATCCGGATATGATGCAATTTCCGAAGTGCCTAAAGATCGTTGGGATGTTGATGAGTATTATGATCCAGATTCTGATACACCCGGAAAAATATGCTCTCGTTACGGTGGATTTTTAGAAAATCTTGATACTTTTGATGCCTCTTTTTTTTGTATTTCGCCAAGAGAAGCTGCAACATTAGACCCCCAACAAAGACTGATTCTTGAAGTCGCTTATGAGGCATTAGAACATGCAGGGAAAACCCGTGAAAGTCTATTTAATACTCTAACCGGCGTATTTTTAGGAATTTCTACGTTTGATTATGCAGGACTTCGTTACAGTCTTCAAGACCCAACTCAAATTGACGCTTATTTTGCAACAGGCAGTACATTATGTATGGCAGCCGGCAGACTTTCATATATCCTTGGATTGACAGGCCCAAGCATGGTTATTGATACAGCATGTTCCTCATCATTGGTAGCCATACATACCGCATGTCAGAGTCTTCGGAATCAGGAATGTGATATCGCTTTAACTGGCGGTGTGAATGTTATTTTAACACCGGAATTGTCGATTAATTTCAGCCGGGCAAAAATGCTGTCTCCAGATGGCCGCTGCAAAACCTTTGATGCTTCAGCAGATGGGTATGTGCGTTCAGAAGGCTGCGGCATCATTGTTTTAAAGCGTTTATCTCAGGCAATATCTGATAAAGACCCAATCTATGCCATAATTCGGGGTTCTGCTGTAAATCAGGATGGACGCAGTGCTGGCTTAACCGTTCCAAATGGTATTTCTCAGGAAACTGTAATTCGTAAGGCATTGACTTTTAGTTGCGTATCTCCTGAAGACGTCAGCTATATCGAGGCACATGGAACAGGTACATCATTAGGTGATCCAATTGAACTTGAGGCATTAGGAAACGTATTTACTTCAACACAACGAAAGCTGCCTTTATTTGTAGGTTCTGTAAAAACAAATATTGGGCATTTAGAAGCTGCTGCAGGCATAGCAGGGGTTATTAAAACGGTTCTGAGTCTGTATCACGGCGAAATCCCACCGCATATTCATTTTAAACATCCCAATCCAAAAATTTCATGGTCAGATTTTGCCATTAAGATTCCAACGACTCTGACAGCATGGCCAAAAGAAGAAAAACCAAGAATTGCAGGTGTGAGCGCTTTTGGAGCTAGCGGAACGAATGCGCATCTTATTCTACAGGAAGCAGAAAAAAATGAGGCGCTGCCAGTCATGCAAAAAGCGGTTCATTGCTTTCAGCCTCAGAGCTATCCGATAAAAAAATTGATACGGAACAAGTCAGAACCAACTAAGCCGCATATCCATCCGCTGATTGAAAAACGGGTCTATGTTGCAGATACCCATAAAATTTACTTTGAAACCCGTATCAGCGAAAATTCACCTGAATATTTAGCACATCACCGAGTATTAGATGTAACTGTTGTTCCAGCAACAGCCTACATTGAAATGGCAATTGCATCGGGGGCATCAGTGATTCAGTCTGAACAATTATGTTTAGAATCCATCAGCATTCTTCAACCCATTATTCTTAGAAAAGCAGAATTCAAGACTGTTCAACTTGTTTTAACGCCTGATGATTCAGATACTTATCATTTTCGGATATTTACCATAGAAAATGCCAGTTCAACACTTCATGCTGAAGGGAAA
>PDZT01000022.1 GCA_002753105.1 Deltaproteobacteria bacterium YD0425bin50
TTGAAGCGATTCGCTTTTTGCATGTTCATGGGTATCGGCATGGTGATATCCGTAACGATCACATTATTAAAGAAAATGAAACCGGTAATCTGGTTTGGATTGATTTTGACTATGATTTTGTTGCAAAAGAAAATCCGTTTAGCTTGGATATTTTTGGTTTGGGAAATATTTTAATCTATGCGATTGGTAAAGGATTTCATACGTATTATTCAATACAAAATGATCCATACACCTATAAAGATTTAATAGACCATATTGAATCTACAGATTTTGCAATTCTTGATCAACGCCGGTTTATTAATTTAAGAAAACTGTATCCATGCATCCCTGCAACATTAAATAACATACTGATGCATTTTTCAAAGGGAACAGATGTATATTATGAAGCTGTAGATGAAATCATCGAAGATATCAATCGCTGTTTACAGGCATTTTACTAAATATCAGACCCAATATATATTATGGAGGACAATACGTTGAAAAATTTCATTTTGGTTGCGATCAATGATTCAGTAAATTCACGGGCAGTTCTAGATTATTTGATCAACATGTCTCTGTGTCCTGAAGATACCTACCTAACTTTACTGCATGTATTTCGTAAGCCTACATCTGGCGAAGAATTGATGGGTGAGCGCTTTATGAAAGAGCTTCCTATAAGATATGAAAAAGTATTAAATGATGCGAAGGAAAGGTTGATTTCAGGTGGATTTCGACCAGATTATATTGACATTAAACTCGTTACTGAGCCTTATCAAACTGTTGCTGATGGTATTATTGACCAATTTAAAAAAGGAAAATTTACTCTCGTAGTAATTGGCCGAAAGCGTATGTCCAAAGCAGAAGAATTTGTTTTAGGTGATCCGAGTGTCAAGTTAATTCGAGCTCTTGAAGGAACTGGAATTCTCGTTGTCAAAACACTTTAGGATCGCGGATTCAACGGATTACACAGATAGCACGGATGAGTAATTTTATTTAGACTTTAATTACTTAGTACAGAAAAGGATATTAAGATATGAATCAGATTGGGGTATTGAGAAAGCAGTTTTATACAATTGCTTTGTTAACGATTGCATGTTTTTTCATGTGTATTGGATGCTCTCCTTGGTATCAAAAATATGGATTTGAAACCGAAGCACAACTAAAAGAAAAATCGGCTATACCAACGTTGATCAGAGCATTACAAAAAAAAGACTGGAAAACACGAAAAGACGCAGCAAGAGCGCTTAGCGAGTTTGGTCCTGAAGCAAAAGGTGCGTTGAGCATTCTTATGGCTGAATTACAAGAACGTTATCCACTTGCATATGAAGACCTTGTCCGTTGTGAATTGATCCGATGTATTGGCCAGATCGGTCCAGAAGCCAAAGAGGCTTTGCCAATAATTATGTCATTTTTAAATGCCCCATCGTTTCAGATACGTAATGAAGCGATGATTGCCTTAGGTAAAATACGGCCTGAAGCCAATACAGAACATCTTGCCTTGCGCATGTTAACAGCCGCGCATGACACGAACCGTTCTGTTCGTAAATCAGCAATGAATACATGGAATGAAATAGGCCTTTCACCTATTGAAGAGGCTTTTTCAGTTTCTTTAGGCAATTCACCATCAGGGAATGATTATGATTTGATACTCATTCATGGATTATCCAATTATTATAGCTGGAGTGATTCATTTTTAAGTAAATGCCTTGACATTTTTGGGTCTGGCAATGTGTATGTCATATACCTGACGCCACTTGATATTGCATGGCCAAGCGTGTGGGAAAGAGAAGTGAATGGAAAAAAAATTATCTGTGCGGGTGACAACAATTATAAGGCAGGGACTAAGTATATTGATGTGTTATCTGAAAGTATGCATCAATCTATTCGGCGTTTACAAAAATTTTATGGGTTAAGTGATAAATTTAAAATCATAGCTCATAGCTATGGCGGGCTTGTATCACGATATTATATTTATAACCATCCCTATACAGTTGCCAGTTTGGTTACTTTAGGCACACCTCATCATGGAAGCCCTCTTGCTTTTTTGTATTACATGGCTAGCTATATAACGGATTCTACTGAAGCATTTGCACATCTTGAACCCCGTTTTGTCGAGGATTTTAATAAAAAATTTCCTGTAAGGAATGCTCCATTGGCAGATAAAGGAAAAATATATACAATTCGTGGCGATTGCGATTTATGGGATTGTTATACACTATTCTTTGAGCTGATCGCCGGATGGGAAGCATTATATTTTGTTTATTTTACAGATAGTGATGGTATTGTTCCAACAAATTCATCGGTTATTGATGGAGCAGAACATATTGCTGATTTTTGGGATTATGACCATCGGGATTTGGTCAAACGACCTGAAGTTGCAGAAAAAGCATGTCAATATTTACATTAAGAATCACGTATTAAACAGATTACATAGATGACACGGATTCTCCGTGTAACCCAGTTTATCAAAGGAGGTCTCATGACACCTGCTGCATCTGCTACTTTTTATCAAGAAGACTATACAGAAGAAGCAATTCAAGAAGGCTTTCAAAAAAAAGACAAGAAACCAGCAATCAAAATAATATTTAAAACTTCTATAGAACCACCTGAAGAAAAAACTGACTCCTTTTTACACACCTTAACAGAATTAGACTTACCTTCAGAGGATGGTGTCCCTATGGAAACCAACTGGCATCGACAACAAATGAACTTGTTAATTGAACTGGTACATTCTCATTGGCAGGATCGGAATGATTATTTTGTCGGCGGCAATATGTTTATTTATTTCAGTGCAAGTCAACTAAAAAATGAAGGCTACAAAGGGCCTGATTTCTTTCTTGTGAAAAATACAGATGGAACTAGAGACCGGAGATCATGGGTTGTATGGCAGGAAAAAAATAAATACCCGGATGTTATAGTAGAATTAGCATCTCCATCAACACTTCATATTGATTTAAAAGAAAAAAAACAACTGTATGAACAGACCTTTCGTACCTCTGAATATATCTGCTATGATCCGGAAACAGAAAACTTACAGGGATGGCGATTAATCCAGAACCAATATGAACCTATGCCCCAAAATGATAAAGGATGGTTATGGAGCGAGGAATTGGGTACATGGTTTGGTAAATGGAGAGGAGTTTTTTTAAAAAACAAAAAAATATGGGTGCGGCTTTATACATATAACGAGAAATTAGTCCCTACGTTTTCTGAAAAATTTCAAAAGCAAGCGAAAGCTGAAGCAAAGCGTGCTCGAAGTGCAGAAGCAAAAGCACAATTGGCCCAAGAAGAAATTTGGCGTTTAAAAGAGCTGCTGGCAAAACAGAATGTCAACTATTCAGGCTAAGTACACAAAGCAGTAAATATGCATAGGGTGTGTACAACATATCTTTAATACTACTTTATGAAAGGGCGTTTTATGGCGTCAACTGCATCTGCCATTATTTATGAAGAAGAGGATATACAAAATACTGCTGACCTTATTCAAGAAGAAGTATTCCAAAAAAAAGATAAGAAACCAGCAATCAAAATAATATCTAAAACTTCTATAGAACCACCTGAAGAAGAAACCGAATCCTTTTTACATACCTTAACAGAATTAGACTTACCTTCAGAGGATGGTGTCCCTATGGAAACCAACTGGCATCGACAACAAATGAACTTGTTAATTGAACTGGTACATTCTCATTGGCAGGATCGGAATGATTATTTTGTCGGCGGCAATATGTTTATTTATTTCAGTGCAAGTCAACTAAAAAATGAAGGCTACAAAGGGCCTGATTTCTTTCTTGTGAAAAATACAGATGGAACTAGAGACCGGAGATCATGGGTTGTATGGCAGGAAAAAAATAAATACCCGGATGTTATAGTAGAATTAGCATCTCCATCAACACTACATATTGATTTAAAAGAAAAAAAACAACTGTATGAACAGACTTTTCGTACCTCTGAATATATCTGCTATGATCCGGAAACTGAAAACTTACAGGGATGGCGATTAATCCAGAACCAATATGAACCTATGCCCCAAAATGATAAAGGATGGTTATGGAGCGAGGAATTGGGTGCATGGTTTGGTAAATGGAGGGGATCTTTTTTAAAAAACAAAAAAATATGGGTGCGGCTTTATACATATAACGAGAAATTAGTCCCTACGTTTTCTGAAAAATTTCAAAAGCAAGCGAAAGCTGAAGCAAAAAGGTCTAAAGCTCAAACGAAACGAGCTGATGCAGAAGCGAAACGAGCTGAACTTGCAGAAATTAAAGCTCAAGAGGAATCTAAACGGGCTGATGCAGCGCAAGAAGAACTCATGCGTTTAAGGAGTTGGTTAGCTAAACATGGAATAGTATAGATTTTATATACTTACCCTATGAGAGATGTTAAAATGGCTGTTCAAAAAAATACTCAACGAAAAAAATATAGTTTTAAAGATCAGATTCATACATATGTATTGATGGACAAAAATGGTCAACCTGTGTTTGGTCTTCCCTATGGAATTACATGTATGAATGGATTTGAAATCTATCGGGCTATTCTAAGCAAACGTTTCGATCACCTTTTAAAACTATCCATTATTTTTTATTCAGATGAAGTCCTAGGAAAAAAATTAGACCTTGACCATTTAGACAGCGATAAAGTTCGTCATATGTTTTTAACAAGTCAACGATTTCTAAAGGGTTTAAAAAATATTAATATTCATTATCGATTAATGAATGGGCCTTCAATTGAATCAGTGAACCACTTTATTGACATTGTTAAAGCCAATCCACATGGGTTATCTCATGAAGAGCTTGAGCAAAAAGAAATTGAGTACATGCAAAAAAGGGTAAAAAATCTTCCACCAACGCAAATGAGTGAGGATGACATCCGTGAACTTGAAAATACATTTAACAGTCTAAATGAAGAAAATAGAGCCTATTTGCTCAACACTCTTCAAGTTCAACCCATAAAGGACAACTCATTTAAAATGACACTGGAAGACAAGGGAACCAACGAAGCCTGCGAAATCCTGTTTGAAGAAGGCTATGCGCTGAGATTTAATCATCATGTCAAATTTAAACGAATTAGTGAAGGTGAAAATGGAGAACAGATTTTTACCACTATTGATGGTGATACCATCACGTATTCCAAAGCCATGCTTGATGAAAATCCAGATGACTTTGCGCCATTCATTTTTTTAAACAAAAAAAAAACAAAAAAATAATGTTGATCCGAATCATGGACAATAGCAGCGATGAACACCAACATTCAAACACCAAATGTATATTTTGTAGAATATCCGCGAGGAGTAATCATATAGCCTTGGTAAACCGTTGTCGTACTATTGCCAATAAAAACAACGCTATTCATATCAATTTCTGCAGTGTGCAGAGTCGTTAAGGTTACTAATTGCACAGACTCGTGTTCACGCATAGCATGTCTGACAATTCCAACAGGTGTACTTTCATTTCGGTACTGCAAGAGAATTTCTCTTGCCTGATCGAGCTGCCAATCTCTTTTCTGACTTTTTGGATTATAAAACACAATAACAAAATCTGCACTTGCGGCAGCGTGAATCCGCTTTTCAATCACCTCCCAAGGTGTTAATAACGTGCTTAAACTAATGGATGCAAAGTCATGTGTCAGAGGCGCACCTAACAAAGACGCACCTGCACATAATGCGGGAATTCCGGGTATAACTTCAACCTTAAGCGGTGATTGCTGGTTCGTCGGTGATAGTTCAGATCGTTTTCCAATAATCGGAATGTGGTTAGCCTGACAGAATTCAAAAACAAGCCCAGCCATTGCATATATACCCGAATCACCGCTTGACACCAATGCACAGGATTTACCACTTCGAGCAATTTCAATGGCCGTCTGAACCCGATTCACTTCTTTTTGCATTGGGGTGGAAATAATTTCTTTTCCTTGAATCAGATGTGCTATGTGTTCAATATATTGGGTATATCCGACAACTGTGTGAACTGATTTCAGGGTATCATGCGCTTTTAATGAAAGATGTTCTGTATTTCCCGGACCGATTCCAATAATATAAAGCATCGTTTTTTCCTTATTTTTCATTTTGTTTTGAAAGATTTATTCTTGATACTGCAATGGTTACATTTCCTGAAGTTTGTTTTGGAACTATCAAGTTCCCGTTACCTGATGCAAGAAGTGATGCTGCTTCACATACGCTTGCAACGCCAATACATTTTTTAACGATGGCAGAAGGCGTTTGAATGTTTCTGACGGAGGATAGTTCAGATTTTGAAAAAAAATAAATGGGTGTCAACACGTCATGCGCAAGTGAAAGCAATCCCATTTCATCAGATTTAATATCAATTGAAGCCAACCCGCGAATACTCTGAACTGAAAGCGAATGCTTATGAAATACATCCAGTAACACCTGTTTTAATTCATCCAGTTGCGTTCCGCGATTGCACCCAATGCCGCAGCATAATGTTTTGGGGCGCAATATCAGTGTCTTTGGATGATCCGACTGAGTGATATATTGGTCATCAACCCAAATACAACAAGAACTCTGTTGGCAACCGGTTTCATTTATAAGCAAAGCGTGATTCCCAAGACAATGATTCAGAATAGAGTATGGATCATGCAGATAAATAGGTGCGCCGATAATTAACGCCATATTCACCCATTTAATTGCTTCAGGATTTTCAATATATAAATTCAAGTCTTTGGCCAATACATCAATGGCCGGTACATGATTTACATCGGTTGCAGTGGTAATGACTGGAGTTGCGCCAGTAATATCTGAAATAAATACTGCAAGTCTATTTGCACCGCCAATATGACCTGACAGTAAGCTGATGACATGTTGGGCTTTTTCATCCATAACCACTACAGCCGGATCAACGCATTTGTTTTTTAGATACGCTGCAATTAGCCGAACAACAATTCCCACAGCCATAATAAACACATGGCATTTATACTCATGGAAATATAAACCCATTGCTGATGCCAATGAATCGAATTGAGTTACTGAATTATTGTATATTTCATTGCTTTTTGGGAAAAAAAGTTCGCAGTCTCCAATTGCGCTATCCATAGCTGTTGCAAGGGCAATACCTCCCGGAGTAATCGCCCATATCGCAATAGAATTTGGAGAATTAGATTTCTGCATCGGCTTATAGCTTATGGCGTAAAACGGTTGGAGTGATCTGTTTTCCCAAGTAACTATACCAAATACCATCAGGTGTTTGTTTTTCTAAAATCTGAACTGGAAGTGTATGCAGTGCTGCTTCTATGGATTGGGCTTGGCTTTTAAGTAATCCTGATAGAATAAAAAAAGAGTTTTGCAGAAATCCTTGAGAATGAACAAGCTTTTTCATGACATCATAATGAATATTCGCTATCAGTATATCTGAGGCATGATCAATAAAATGCTCGCCTAAACCCTGAATAACAAGAATATTTTCGCTAAGTTCATTACGGATCACATTGTTTTTGGTGGTTGTGGCTGCAAGAAAAGTTGAGTCTATCGCAAGTATTTCCTGACAACCAAGCTTTGCAGCAGCAATAGATAAAATCCCTGTTCCAGTTCCGATGTCTATTCCTGACACAACAGAATAAGTACGGCATGTATATTCCAGCAGATTCAAACACACATGCGTTGTCGGATGCATTCCTGTGCCAAAAACAAGTCCCGGATCCAAACAAATTGGGATACATGAATTGGGTATCTCCAAGTTAGCTATGGAAGTCCATGGCGGATACAGAAAAAATGATCCAATCTGCATGGGTTCAATTCGTCCGCCTTGCCATTCTTCATAAGTCATTTCAAATGTATCTAACAGAATCAGATTATTTTGTTTTTCTATCAACTGTTCAATACTAAACAAGACAGGTTTGGAAAAAAATAAAAATGAATAGCCGTCTTCTTCCCAGTTCCCAAGAAAAGACTCACCAAATGATTGAGTTGACTGACCGACACGGCCTTGTAAGTAATAAATATAAAGGGGTTGGTTATAAGGAAGACTCATTCAATTATACCCATCACCCATGACAATTTGATACATGAGGCTAAATAATCCCGGCGTCCTTTAGCTAAATTACTGCGAGACTGTTTTAAATTCAATTCTGCATCTTCCACATTTAAGCGAGTCATGGCGCCGTATTCATAGCCTTTTTCAGCCATAAAAAGTAGTTTTTCAGCCTGAGATACCGTTCCTGTTAAGGCCTGAACAATCTCACCAGCTTCTTTAACTGCATGTACCGCTTCTCTTACCTGTAAAATAAGCGTGTCATGGATTTTTTTGATGTCAAGTTGGAGCGATTTCAGTTCACTTTCAGCCTGAATGCTTAATCCTTGAGTTTTTTCACCGTCATAGAAAGGATAAGTTAAATATATGCCTAATGACCATGCATCGCCGTCTGCACTGGATTTCCCCAAAGTTAAATCACGATAGCCGTAATAAGATTGGAAATCCACACGAGGTTTATTCAATCCTCGGTTAATAATCACCTTTTCAATTGCCACTTCCAGTTGGCGCTTTAAAAAATTAATTTCAGGACGGTTTTGTTGGGCTATAGTAAAAGTCTCTTCAAATAGAGGATACGCTGTTACATTTACGTCTAAATTACCTGTAATATCCTGAATTTCATCTCTGGTTCCTAAAAGAAAAAATAAGTGCTCCAAAGCAATGACAATGGCATTTTCTGCCTGAATAGCTTCAGGTTTGGCATTATTTAAAGCGACCTCGGCTGCCAGTACATCATAATCCGTAGCGGTTCCGGCTGAGAATTTTTTTCGGGCTTCATCTAAATGCCGCTGTTTTTGGCTGATATTTTGCAACGCAAGCGTGTGCATTTCTTTAGCTAGCAAAATATCATAAAAAGCAATACTCACATCTCTAATCGTTGCCTGCTTAATCATTGTGAATTCTTCGGCTGTTGCAGAAATTAAAGATTTAGCTCCGCGAATAGCAGCAGATACCTGACCCCATGTGAAAATAACCTGCGATATTTTGGCTTCTAGTGCATTAAACCTGCGGTCGGTAGGCATATCCATGCCTTCTCCGCCCAATGCTTTTTGGCTTTTATCATTTTCTTTTGTTAAGAAACTCGACATCGTCATTTGAGGAAGCGCAGCAGCTCTTTGTTCCAAGTAAAAGCCTTGGACTTTATCTTGAGCTTCCCGTGCTTTTAACATATCAATGTTGTTTTGTAATGCGATGCTCACCGCCTGAGTTAAGCTGATGATTAGCTTAGGTTTTTCTTCTCCGAAACTATCACGAGGCAATAAGAAAAAGAAAAGTAACATAACGGCGATTGCTGGACGCCCCTTGAATTTATTTTTCAGGTCTTCCAAGAGTGTATAAACAACAGGAACAACCAATAAAGTAAGAAGCGTTGAAGTAATTAAGCCTCCGATGACAGCACGAGCCATAGGCGCGTGCATTTCTGAACCTGCTCCTAAGGCAAGGGCAAGTGGAAGCATACCAAAAATCATCGCAAGCGTGGTCATGATGATGGGACGTAACCGCGTGCGTCCTGCTGTAATTAAAGCCTGTTTACGTTCCATTCCCTGATTTCTTAATACATTCGCATAATCAACTAAAAGAATCGCATTTTTTGTAACTAACCCCATCAATAAAATTAACCCAATCAATGACATAATATTAATGGTATCTCCTGTTATTTTTAACATACCCACCATGCCGACAATAGAAAGCGGCAAAGATAACATAATGGCAAACGGGTGAAGAAAGGATTCAAATTGAGCGGCTAAAATCAGATAAACAAAAATAATAGCGAGTATAAGCGATTCCATCATGTACCCAAACGATTCAACCATGTCTTCACTCTCTCCATAAAAAAGAATCCGATATCCGGGAGGCAGTTCTTTGGAAATTCTATCTGTAATCACCTTAGATTGCTGCATGGCAGTGCCTAACGGCAATTGGTCAAGATTTGCAGAAACCACGACTTCCCGAAGCAAATCATAGCGGTTAATTTCTGAAGGCGTCTGGCTGAGGGTATAACTTACGATATTGCTTAAGGGTACGAGAGCACTGGATCCAACCATATCTCTTACGACTAAGCGTAGGTCATTCAGTTGAAACGGATTTTGCCTTAACTGCTCTGGAAGCCGAACACTCACGTTGACAGCATCGCCTTCTTTATCTTCATAAGTCGTGATGTCTTCCCCAGCAACTAAAACACCAATTGTCCGGGCGATAACAGCAGAATTTAACCCTGCATCTGTAGCTTTTTGACGATCAACAGCAAGCCGATATTCTGGAATATCATATTCCAACGTCATTTCTACATCCACTATTTTAGGAATACGGGCAACTTCTTGTTTTATTTTAGCAGCATATTGCCGTAAAAGTGCAATGTCTTCACCACGGAGGCTGATTAATAATGGTTTACGGTCGTCCATACGGCCGGCATCTTCAATAGAAGGAATAATCCCTGCAATGCCTTTTAATTTATCACGAATATCTGCCATAAGCTCAAATTGGCCAGTTTGTCTCAGTTTTTTATCAAGTAGTTTTACATACATAATGGCATCCCGCACAGAACCCCAATCACCAGCCCCAATCGTTGTATACGTATGGTGGATTTCCGGGTATTGCTGTAACATATTCACCACGCTTAAAACCCGACTTTTGGTTTCTTCCATAGATGCATTCGGAGCACTTTTAAAGCGTAAGAGAAATTCATTTTGATCATAGATGGGCATGAAATTTTGCTGAAGCATAGTTAAAATCCAAATGCCGGCTATAAAGGAGGCGAGCGCGAGAAGAAGTGTTGTTTTGCGGTAATCCAGCACCCATGCAATAACATGACGATAACCTTCAGCTAAACGGTCAAAGCCTCGGTTAAAATGATCTAAAAGCCGAGTGATCCAACTGCGTTTCCCTGTTCCTAAAATATCAGGGTCCATCCAGCGGGATGAGAGCATTGGGTCTAATGTAAAAGACACTAAAAGTGAAACCAAAACCGCAAAAGCTACGGTAATACCAAATTGGAAAAAAAAGCGTCCTACAATTCCTTTCATGTAAGCAACCGGGACAAATACTGCAATAATTGAAAAGGTGGTGGCTAACACTGCCAGACCAATTTCACTGGTTCCTTCACTTGCGGCGCGTATGTGGTCATGATCTTTTTCCAAATGACGCACAATATTTTCCCGCACAACAATAGCATCATCAATCAACAGACCGATGGCTAAAGAAAGCGCCATTAACGTCATAACATTCAAGGTCATTCCTAAAGCATTCATGATAATGAAAGATGAAATAACAGATATAGGAAGAGTTAAGCCTGTAATGACGGTAGATCGCCATGAGTTTAAAAATAAAAATACAATCAACACCGTTAAAATAGCACCGATAATGATGGTTTCCTGAACATTGGCTACAGAGTCGCGGATCATTACAGAACCATCGCGTACCACTTCGATATAAACACCTTGAGGCAGAGTATCCTGTAAGCCTTTGATGGCTTTTTTGATGCGGTCAACCACTTCAACAGCATTGGCTCCTGATTGTTTGAGGATATCAATTGTTACCGCAGGTTCCGCATTCACAAAGGCAAAAGTTTTAGGTTCTTCAATTCCATCTACAATGTCAGCGACTTCACCAAGAAGTACAGGTCTATCACCGCGACGGGAGATGACCATTGTTTTAAAATCACTTACTTTTAAGGCTTTACCCGTAATCCGCAGAGGATATTCCGCATTATTTTGCTTCAGCCGTCCTAAAGGAATATTTAAGTTTTCCTGCTGAATACCACCAATGACTTCATCAACGCCCATGTTTAAAGCAGTTAATCGGTCAAGTCTGAGCTGAATACCGATTTCCCGCTTAGAAGTGCCGATGAGATTTAATTTACCAACACCCGGAATATTTTCCAAACGGTGTTTGATTTTTTTATCCACCAAACTGGTCAACTCCCTTGAATCTATGGTATCAGAACGCAAAGCCAATGAAATCAGCGGCATATTCGCGATGTCGATTTTCTGAATAACAGGTTCTTTGATATCTTCCGGTAATTCACCGCGAATAGCATTGATTTTTGTTCGGGCTTCCTGCGCCACGTCATTCAAATCCACTTCCAACTGAAATTCAACGACAACTAAGGAAAGACTTTCTTTGGAAATGGATTGTACATGTTTAACCCCCGGTATTGTATTCACAGATTCTTCAATGCGGCGGCTGAGTTCACGCTCAACTGTTTCGGGTGCAGCGCCTTCCAAAACCGTTGTGATGGTAATCACAGGAAATTCCACATCTGGCCACATGTCAATGGATAAGCGTCTGTAAGAAAAAATACCTAACGTAACTAAGGCAAGCATGATGACTGTTGCAAAAACTGGACGTTTAATGGATATATCTGAGATGAGCATTGGATTTACCCTTTTTTGTCAGGTTGGCTAACGGCGATTAAATCACCGTCTTTAAGTTGAAATCCACCTCGAAGAATCAAGGTTTCGTCAGGTTTAAGTCCATGAACTACTTCGACAAGGTCGGCAGCAGCATATCCTGTTTGAATTTCACGGAGTTTCGCTCTTTTTCCTTCTACCACAAAAACCGTTGCTTTTTCTTTATCCATGTCCCAGTCGATCAGTGCTGCCTTAGGAATCTGCATCGAATTTGACCGTAACCCTGTCTTAATAAACCCTTTGACAAATAAGCCCCCTTTTAGAACTGGCGGGTCGTTTTTGACTTGAGCCACAATACGAATGGAACGATCAGCTTCATTCACCATTGGATTGATAAAATTCAGGGTTCCACTAAATGTCTTTCCGGGTAACGCATCGGTCCAAAAATCAATGGCTTGGCCTAATTGTACGTTTTTAAGCTCCCATGAAGGTACAGAGCAAGTAAGTTCCAACTGGCGGTTATCTACCAGCAGAAACATCATTTTTGGAGAGCCAACTTCGCCGACCAAATCACCTACATTCGCTAGACGTGAAGCCACAGTGCCATTGATAGGCGAAGAAATAATCGACTTGCCAAGACGTGTTTTCGCATGTTCCACCTCTTCTTCAGCAGCAGCGATTTGTTTCTGAATCGCTTTAATCTGGGCATCGCTGGCTTCCTTTGATGTTTTTACATCATCCAGATTTTGCTGGGTCACTAAGCCTACTTCACTTAATTTAGAAAGACGGGCATATTCACGTTTCGCTTTCTGGGCTTCAACTGAAGCCTGAGCTAAACTTGCTTTAATGACCTCCACTGCGGCTTGAGCTTTACGCAGCAAAATATCGCCTTCACGGGTATCAAGTTTGGCTAAAGGATCGCCTTTTTTGACCTGTTGCCATTCGGTTACATACACCGCTTCGACGATGCCAGTGTATTCTGATTTGATTTCAGCCTGAAATCTTGGCGTTAATGTTCCTACAAAATCGATGCCTTCGATAATATCCTTAATGGTAATTGGACAGGTTTCAACGGTAATAGCCGTTGGAGCCGAAACAGGCAAACTATCTTTTTCCTGTTCCTGTTTTTGGCATGCTAACAGCAGCAACACAGGAGATAAAAGTAAAACAACAACAGCATGACATCTCATAGTTTCATTTCCTTTGTCTAAATCACAGATTACACGGATTAAAGGATTTCACGGAATGATGATGTGCAAATCCATCTCCTTTTTTTAATCTATGATCCATAATATAAAATAATCTGTTGAAAATATAGCGTTTTCAGTAATGTAGATTTAAAGAAAAAATCTTTCTTATCAAAGAATGATATGATATGAAAGATAAAAAAATGGAAAAAATCAAGATTCAATTCAAAATGGAAATAATCAATTCAGGAAACATTAGTCATTGAGAGGAGGAAAATCATGTCAGGCAGGCCCAGATTAGGAGATATTTTAGTTAAAAAAAATTTGATTTCACCAGAAAAAATTGAAGAAGCTTTACGTATTCAAACAGGCGGTAACCGTCGATTGGGATATATTTTGATTAAAATGGGGTTGATTACAGACGATCAATTGCTTGAAGCTTTATCTGATCAAAATGAAATACCTCTTGTGGATATTGAAAAGGAATTTTCCAAAAATGCAAGTCGGATACTGCCGCGATATTTATGCCGTAAGTATAGTGTACTGCCAATTAGTTTATCTGAAAACAATGTATTAACATTGGCAATGGTCAATCCATTAGACACTGAAGCCATTGACGATATCGATCATTATACTGGCTTGCTTGTTCAGCCAAAACTTGCAAGTCAAAGAGATATTTCACATGCTATTTCAATGCATATTCCATTTACACTGCGAGATATTATTCAGCCTTTGCTATATAGCCGTTTTGCTCAAGTCATTACTACGATTGCTATACTTTTTATTTTTGCGACATGTTATTATATTTATCAGGATATCCAATTGGAAAAATTTGGAACAGAATCTATAATGGGGCCAACAACAGTTTACAACAACCATTCGTTAATGGTTGGCGTTGAAGAAAAGGGGACCATTTCACTTATTGGGCATGGGCCTTATTCCAAAGGGTTTTATTCAGTTGTATTTGATAATACAGAAGGATTAAAACAGTTTATCATGAATAAACAGAACCACTTTACAGAAAAACAGTTTCGTTGGTTGATGTGGCTTTCAACAGAAAAATTACCCAAAAAGTTATCTGCAGGATAAATTGTTATGACATTCATTAGACTATGGACGCAATTGGACAGATACGTCGCCTTTAACCTGAACATTCATGTTCATATTAATGCCTAAGTTTTCCATAGTCTTTTGAATCGATATATCTGAGCCAGTAACATCTGAAAACACCTGATCAAAATTTTTATAATTCATATCGATTTTTACAGATTGTACACCAATACCCTGTTCTTTAATTTGTTCTTTTGACATGTTGGTCATGTTCTTTATGTTCATACCTGTTGCACCCTGAAAGGCTTCTTCAAAAGATACAGTCTTTGGCGTGGAAGCTTGTGAATTTATATCTGGTTTTTGGTATGCTTCATCAAATGTAACCCGTTTTTCTGAAGCTTGATCACGGATTCCCATACTGGGTTGAGCTTTTATCGAAAGCGATGGTATGCCCCGGATATTTGACATTTCTTCATCATCGAGTTGATTTAATTCAGCATAAACACAAGGTGTACATAAAATAAGAAACATCATGATATACCATGCTTGCATATAGTGTCTGTTCATTGTGGCACCTCCTTAATATTTGATGATAACATATTTATTTAGGTTCAAATATAGACTTGTTTTTTGAATCTGTCAAATGAATGCTGAATGCATGAATCCCATCGCCCCTACATTGTGGCCGAAACGAAGATCAAGGCCAAGAATATCATCTTTCATTTTTTTATTTTTTGTGATATGTTTTGTTTTCATGTTATTCAATATATAACAGAATTAAATATGTTTCAAAAATTTAAGCGAATGGACAGTCATGAAACTATTTAAAAAATCTTTTATGGAAATTTTTGATAATTTCCTATGTTCGGTTCGTGAGCCGTTAGTGGTGCTTGATTCTAATTTGAAGGTTATAAAAGCCACCGATTCTTTTTATCGAATATTCAACGTCAAACCAGAGGAAACAGAAGGAATATTAATATATCATCTTGGCAACCGACAATGGGACATCCCTAGACTTAGAGAATTACTTGAAGATATTCTCCCGAAAAATAGCATGTTCAATGACTTTGAGGTAGAACATAACTTTGAGACCATAGGCCGAAAGATAATGCATCTGAATGCCCGACGGATTTACAAGAAGATGAGCCAGACCCAATTTATCCTTCTGGCCATCGAAGATGTGACGGATCGTGAATATTATAAGAGACATCTCGAGGAACTTGTCGAAAATCGAACGATAGAGCTCGTCCATGCACGGGAAGAAGCTCAAAAAGATAAGCAAACCGCAGAAAGCGCTCTTATCGAACTGAAAAAAATAAAAGAGCAGCTTGAAGCCGAGAGAGCATACCTACAAGAAGAAATAAAGCTGGAATACAACCATGAAAATATTATTGGTCAAAGTGACGCTCTCAATTATGTCCTTTATAAGATTGAACAAATTGCCAATAGCAATACGACTGTGTTGGTTCTTGGCGAAACCGGAACTGGAAAAGAACTCGTTGCCAGAGCCATTTACGGTATGAGTTTGCGTAAAAACCGTGCTCTGGTGAAAGTTAATTGTGCCACACTACCTTCATACCTTATTGAAAGCGAACTGTTTGGCCATGAGAAAGGCGCTTTTACCAGTGCTCATACCAGACACTTGGGTCGATTCGAAATCGCTGATGGTGCGACCCTTTTTCTGGATGAGATTGGCGAATTACCTTTGGAATTGCAACCCAAACTGCTCAGAGTCATCCAAGAAGGTGAATTTGAACGTTTGGGCAGTTCCCATACAATGAAAGTCGATGTAAGGTTAATTTCTGCTACAAACCGAAACTTAGAAGAGGAAGTAGCCAAAGGTAATTTCCGTGAAGATCTTTGGTATCGATTAAATATTTTTCCGATTACCATACCTCCGCTGAGAAATCGCAAGGAAGACATCCCTTTGCTTGTGAATTTCTACATTAAAAAAATTTCTAAACGGTTGGGTAAGTCCATTGACATTATTCCGTCGAACATTATGAATGATTTGCAGAATTATCATTGGCCCGGCAATATACGTGAGTTGGAAAATGTTCTCGAACGCGCAGTAATCAATTCCTCTGGCCCAAAACTACGGCTAATGGATGATCTGAAAAAATCATATAAAGAGGTAGCGGACGGTCCCAAAACAATGGAAGCAGTCGAACGTGATCATATTGTTCGAATGCTTGAATACACCAATTGGAAAGTAAGCGGAAAAAATGGAGCTGCTGAAATTCTCGGACTCAACCGTAGTACATTGCGCGCTCGTATGCGTAAACTTAACATCACAAAAGCGCTTCTGCTCCACCCTTAAAAAAAAAGATCATACATGGTTTGTCAAAGGCTATAGACTTTCAGATAAATAATTTCACGGCGTTATCGGTCGGAGATATACTAAAATGTATTATCTCCTCCCTCTAGCCTTGTGAAATGAATTATCTGAAAGTCTATATTAATCTGCCTTGCAGATCATTGGTTGGTCACTTTTTTTTCCCCATGTCATACTCCATACTCCATACTACGACAAATTTTCCAAAAAGATCATATTTGACCATTGGTCAAATATGATTCTCTTTTGATAACAAACTTCATTTTCCATAATTAATGAAATCAGAATGATTCGTGGTAAAAATCTAAGCGTAACAACTTTGGCATAAAATTTGAGTATCTTAAAAATAACAAACCAGAACATCAATGTTCTTTTGTGAGGGGGGACGCCTCATATGCATCAAGCTAAGAAAGTCCCGTAGGGACGACCTGTTTGTAGCAATGTATGTTCATCCCTATATCAAGCTCCATCGGAGCGGCCTGTTTAATTTACAGGTCGCTCCTACGGAGATTAATTTAGGTGGATTCCATAGGCTACAAACAGATCGCTCCTAACGGAGCTAATAAATAAGCATATCTCCTTAGCTTGATGCATATGGGGCGCCTACTCCAAGCGATAGCGACCGATTGTTCGCTCTAAAACCGGAGGATTGACATGAAAAATAATACATTTATTAGGAGCGATGCTGCCAAGAAAAAATGTAAAATATAGATGGCTTTCTTACATTAAAAAATTTAGCCAACGGCTGAATGGGGCAACTGCCAAGAAAGTCTTCGTATCTATATGAAATTATAAGACTTTCTTATAGGGAAAAATCAGGTCGCGGCCTGATGGTTTAGCTCGTTCCCACGCTTTGCGTGGGAACGCAGTTAGGACGCTTCGCGTCCTCAACAGAAAGCATCCGGGCTTGTCATTCCAATAAGGACGCAGAGCGTCCGTGATCAGTTCCCACGCAAAGCGTGGGAACAAGTAGGAAACGAGTAGAAGTGTTAATGGTCATATAACACCTTTTAGTTCGCCCATACTTATTAATACTGTTTTGAATGTCTGGCATTTAATATACTGGCTTATGCAATGAGATATATCTTGCCCGGCACGAATAGTGGATATGAAAATAGCAATCATTAGCCAGATGTATTCGCCGTCATCATTCTCTTTAGAAAAGGAATGCTCTTATGATCATAGTCAAAATAACACTACACGTACTCATAGAAAAAGAGAAAGAGGTTATGCAAACGCTTCTTTCTCTGATTGAGCCGACGTGCAAGGAAAAGGGATGTCTGAGCTATAATGTGTTTCGGGATATCGAAGACCAGAATATTTTTAGTTTGCTTGAGGAGTGGAACAACCGCGAAAATATGAATATCCATATAAAATCAGATAGATTCGGTGTTTTGCTTGGAACCATGAGTCTTTTACGTAAACCCATGACAATTCAAATCCATACAGTTTCCAATTCGGAAGGAATGAAGATGGTTAATACCCTCAGGGGTAAAAGCATTCTGATTTATTCCATATAAATGCAGTAAGCAGTAAGGACTTATCAAATGATAAGTAATCCATTACCATAACTATGCAAACTCTAAATTTTTTAAAATAGGAGGTATCATTGTAGGGTTAAGTACCTATATAAGTAATTTCATAAACGAAAAGGAAAGACTCATGGATATGATCGGAAAATCCAATAAAACAATTGTACACGGTACATCAATAGCATGGAGCGAAATGGGATCAGGTGATCCGCTCATCCTCATTCACGGCTTCAAAGACACGCACCGCGTCTGGGCAAGGATTGCTCCCCTGCTTGCCGATGATTTTCGAGTTATTATGATCGATCTTCCCGGCAACGGACTCTCTGACAGACCTGATGCTTCTTACACATTGGAATGGTATGCCCAGATGATAGTCGCATGGATGGATGCTATCGGTATAACACAGGCTCACGTCTGCGGTCATTCATATGGCGGTGGTATTGCTCAGTGGTTGCTAATCGAGTATAAAAATCGTATTAATAGATTGGCGCTTGTAGCTCCGGGCGGGCTTGGACGTGAAGTCTTTATCTGGTTAAAATTGGCAACATTTCCTATATTCGGGCGTATGCTTACGCCTCTCGTTTTACGTTATATCATTCCAATCCTCATGTATATTAGTCCCCAGTATTTTGGTAAGCGAGAACTCGAGGAAATTAGACACTGTGTTATGTCGAGTCGTATTCCCGGCACTGATCAAGCTTTTCACAAAGCTGTAGGGGGCGTTATCAACATTTTTGGCCAATATATGCAGACAAGAGATCGTGCGAATGAGGTTGACGTTCTTCCACCCATCGCTGTGTTTTGGGGAGAAAATGACCCTATTCTGCCAGTCAAGCATGGATATTCCATATTAGAACATTCCACAGGAATCAGTCTTACGACTTACCCAAAATGCGGCCATTTTCCGCATCTCGACTTCGCGTCAACATTTGCACATGATCTAAAAGAGTTCCTCATTGACCCGTATCGGCCATGCGGCCATATTTATTCAGAAATGAAACAAAAGGAGCTGCCATGGATACAAGGAAACACGATACAAGGAAACACGGTTATCGTGCCTGTAACTGTATGTGTAAATTCCATCTGAACTTGTCGCATGGAAAAATTATAATAATAAGGGGAACTCATTCACACCCTTCCCCCAGCGGGGGGAGGTCGGCATATGCATCAAGCTAAGACAAGAACCAGTAAGAACGCTACCAATTCTGGATTCCGACTTTCGTCGGAATGACGTTCGGTCGGTCATGATAATAACGCTATAGGCAATCGTCATACCGGCGAAAGCCGGTATCCAGTAAATTCAATACGTTCTTAGCTTGCATCTCGGTTAACTGCCAAGAAAGCCAACAAAAATGTAAAATGTTGATGGCTTTCTTACATTAAAAAATTTAGCCAATGGCTGAATGGGTAACTCGTTGGGTAACTCGTTCCCACGCTTTGCGTGGGAACGCATTCGGGACGCTTTGCGTCCAGATTGGAAAATAATAAGCACGGATACTTTCTGTTGTGGACGCGAAGCGTCCTATCTGCATTCCCACGCAAAGCGTGGGAACGAGCACTGCAACCATCAAAATTAGCAAATACGTTCTTAGCTTGATGGGAGGTCGGGAAGGGAGTGAATGCTTACTAATAAGGAGTTTCGGTACGTGAATGCTGAACCAGATAAAAATCATAGTATTACGCCATTATTAAAAACCCTGTCAGGAATTAAAGGATTAGATGACATTACTTATGGCGGCTTGCCAAAAGAAAGACCTACACTTGTTTGTGGGGGAGCAGGTACGGGTAAGACTCTATTTGGATTAGAATTTTTAGTTAGAGGAGCTGTTCATTTTAATGAACCGGGGGTCTGTCTGTCATTTGAAGAATCAGAGATTGAGCTGACTAAAAATGTGGCATCTCTTGGGTTTGATTTAGAAAAACTTAAAGATGAAAAAAAGCTGATCATAGATCAAATCATTATTGAAAAAAACGAAATCGAAGAAACAGGAGAATATAACCTTGACGGCCTTTTTATCCGGATTGGATTATCCATAGATTCCATTGGTGCAAAGCGTGTTCTTATAGATACCATGGAATCTTTATTTTCATCATTTAACAATGAATTTATTCTGAGATCAGAGATACGAAGGTTATTTCGCTGGCTCAAAAAAAAGGGAGTTACCGCAGTAATTACAGCCGAACCCGGTGAGAAAACATTCACACGCTATGGTCTTGAAGAATATATTTCAGACTGCGTTATTATGCTTGATAATCAGGTAACAGAACAAGTAGCCACAAGACGTCTTAGGATTGTTAAGTATAGAGGATCAAAACATGGTACAAATGAATATCCGTTTTTAATTGGAAAAGATGGAATTTCTATTTTCCCTATTACATCTGTTGGATTGGAATACGAGGTATCCTCAGAGAAAATTTCAAGCGGTGTCCCAAGATTAGATGCCTTGTTGGGAGGGCAAGGGTACTATCGCGAAAGCAGTATTCTTATTTCAGGAACGGCAGGAACAGGTAAATCAAGTTTGGCAGCCTATTTTGCAGCAGAAACCGCAAAACGCGGTGAGAAAACGTTATATTTGGCATTTGAGGAATCCCAAAGTCAGATCATTCGTAACATGCGGTCTATTGGGCTGGATCTGGAACAGTGGGTTAAAAAGGGATTATTGGAATTTAAGATCGTCAGACCAACCAGTTATAACTTAGAACTTCATCTTGCCATCATGTATGAAGCCATTAGAGAATTTAAACCTAAAAGCGTCATCATTGATCCGCTTTCAAGCTTACTTCCCATTAGTAATCAATTGCAGGTAAGGCTCATGATTATGCGTATTATTGATTTTTTAAAAATGAATCATATCACCACTTTTTTAACAAACCTTGTGCATTCAAGCGGGAGTTCTCTTGAGGAAACTGAAATCGCTATTTCTTCATTGATAGACACATGGCTTCTTGTCAAAGTCATTGAATTGAATGGTGAGTGTAACCGGTTAATGTATATTTTAAAATCCCGAGGCATGGCGCACTCCAATCAGGTTAGGGAGTTTATTATTACCGATGAAGGTATAGACCTTGTAGATGTTTATATAGGTCCCGGAGTTGTTTTGACCGGAGCTGCCAGAATAAATCAGGAAGCAGAAGACAAGGTTGCATCACTCGTCTGTCAACATGACATCGAGCGTAAAAAGCGCGAACTTGAACGTAAACGTCAGGAATTGGAAATGCAGATTTATGTAATGCGATCACAATATACGGCTGAAGAAGAAGAATTAAATTTGTCAATACAGGACCAGGGAACTATCCTGAGTAAAAGAGAGAAAATGGCTCAGTATCGTAAGGCTGATAGAACCTCTTAATAATAAAAATGGAGAATGCCTACTACATGGAAAATAATAATAAGGATAGTGAAGTTAGTGTAGATGTTATATTCCAGTTAAGGCTTTATATAGCTGGGCAGTCACCCAACTCAATCAAAGCTTTTGAAAATTTAATCATGATTTGTGATGAACACTTAAAGGGAAGATATGATGTTGAAATTATTGATCTCATCCAAAATCCTTCTCTGGCAAAAGAGGATCAGATACTTGCTATTCCAACTTTGGTAAGAAAACTTCCTGAGCCTTTAAGAAAGATCATCGGAAATTTGTCAAATAAAGAACGTGTACTTGATGGGTTAAATCTGAAATCACGAAATAGCTGTAAATAATATGGTATAGGTGCCACTATGAATCCGGAAAATGAAGTTTATGTGTTTAATCTATATGTTTCAGGTATGACGCCAAAATCAATCAAGGCAATTGAAACTATTAAAAGTATGTGTGAAAAATATCTTAAAGATCGCTATCAGCTTGAGGTGTTCGATATTTACCAGCATCCAGAAATACTCCGAAAAGATCAGAAATTGGCATTGGCTGTACCTGCTCTGATCAAGAGACTGCCGCTCCCCACGATGACGTTGATTGGTAACCTATATAGCGAAGAGGATTTCATCCTTAAATTTGGCTTACAAAATAAAATTTAAGAAGAAATAGATGATTAAGAAAATAAAAGAAAAACAGCAGAAAGAGATAGATGAGTTAAAATCTCAATTGGAAGAAGCAGAAGCAATATTGAATGCGATACCGAAAGGAGAGATAGATGCTCTGGTCATATCAACTCCGGAAGGTGAGCAAATTTATACATTAAAGGGCGCTGATTATGTTTACCGAATCCTGATAGAGACCATGAACGAGGGTGCTGTTACAGTATCTGCTAATGGTATAATCACTTACTGCAATAATCGTTTTGCGACGATGCTCAACGTTCCAATAGAGTCTGTCATGGGGTCTCTTCTGACATATTACATTCCGGCAGAAGAACAATCCCAGTTTACTATTTTTCTTTTATCAAAAAATCTGGCGCAAGAAGTTCATCTGCAAACTTCGGATGGAAAATTACTGCCTGTTCAGATTTCCATTAGTCCTTTAGAAATTGAAGAGTCCGAAGCCAGTTGCATCATTGTAACAGATATGACTGAACGAAAGCGGATAGAAAATGAACTCAAAAATTTAGGAGACAATCTGCAACTACTTGTTGAAGAGCGTACGAGGAACCTCACCCAAGTTAACGTAGAACTTATGATTGAAATTGCAGAACGTAAGCGGATAGAAGCTAAGTTATTAGAAAATGAAGAAGCCTTGCGTCAAGCAAAAGAAGCTGCGGAAATAGCAAATAAGGCTAAAAGTCAATTCCTTGCAAATATGAGCCATGAAATCCGAACTCCTATGAATGCTATTCTGGGTTTTTGTTACTTGCTTCTACAGATGAATTATCCTCCCAAGCATAAGAAATATTTAGATATCATTAATGAGGCAGGAAAGCATTTATTAACCATCATAAACGATATTCTGGATTTATCAAAGATTGAGGCGGGTAAAATTTCTATAGATTATCAAGATACAGTTCTGGCTGAGGTGCTTGATGATATCATGAATCTTTTATCTTCATCTACTCATTCTAAAGGGATTGAACTTATCTATGAAAATACAGGTAAACAGTTTCCGGTTATTAAAACGGATCCAATGAGACTAAAACAGATTTTAATCAATTTAGGATATAATGCAGTAAAATTCACCAATGAAGGAGTCGTTTCTATTAATGTTTCTATCGAGAAAGAAACAGACACTCATGTTACGCTATGTTTTAGCGTAAAAGATACAGGTATGGGTATCCCGCAAGATAAGCTGAATCAATTATTCAACCCTTTTTCTCAATTTTCTAAAATCAAAATTACAGGAACAGGGTTAGGACTTGCAATCTCCAAGAAGCTCGTTGAATTGATGGGAGGAACTATTCATGTTGAAAGTGAGGAGCATAAAGGGTCTAAGTTCTGGTTTGTGATACCATTTGAGAAGGGCGCAACAACTCAACAGCCAGAATCTATTCAGGATACTAACGAAGAAAACACTATTTCCATAGAGTTAAACATTCTAGTAGTAGAGGACAATTTTTTCAATCAGGAAGTTATCAAAGAATTATTATCAAATTATCAGTTAACTATAGTTAACAATGGAAGAGAAGCGGTTAAGATATTAGAAAATAATTCTTTTGACCTTATCCTGATGGATATTCAAATGCCTGAGATGGATGGAATTACAGCATGCCAACTCATCAGAGATAGAAATTCAAAGGTGATGAATCATGATATTCCTATTATTGCGATGACTGCTGATGCAATGAAGGAAGACCGTGATTTATGTTTAAATAGCGGGATGAATGGTTATATCAGTAAACCGATCAATCCTCATCATTTAAATAATGAGTTAAGGCGAGTACTGAATTAAAATTGGGATATAAGTTGGTTTCGATCGTTCCCACGCTCCAGCGTGGGAACGCGGTCTCGGACGCTCCAGCGTCCGTTTTATTCAAAACCATAATATAGTCTCTTTTAGCCAAGCACTTGCTACGTCTATTCGGGACGCTGGAGCGTCCCTTGCTGCGTTCCCACGCTGGAGCGTGGGAACGATCGCTCGCGTACGACTGGAACGCGAAATCAACTATTTCACTAAAAAAGGCCACACTCAATTAAAATGGTTACAACTTATTAAATCTCAATTGTGAAATTTAATATGTGAACATCAATAACACAACCAAGGAGGTTACACCATGTCTGAAAATCAAATTAAAATTGCGCCTAATACAGTAGCGTATGCTGACGAAAAGGAAAACAAGCTAATCGTGGAGTTTGCTATACCCGGAGCGCGAACAAATACCATAGATCTGAAGATACTGCCAGACAGCGTACACCTGTCAGCGCCAGCAAGGGATACCGTGTATGTTTCCGCATTGGCTTTAGCTTGGCCGGTGAAACCTGACAAAGCCGAAGCAATCTACGAGTACGGTTTGCTCCGAATCGAGGTACCTTTCAAGGATCCGATGGAAGATGCGATCAAGGTCGCCATCAAAGCAGGTGGTGGGGAAACCGAAAAAATCGAATTATCAAAAAAATAATAACCATAAACCATAATAAGTAGAGGCGATGCTTGTCATCGCCCTTTTGGAGGGCGAACACAAGGTTCGCCCCTACATTGTGGCCGAAACGATGATCAAGGCCGATTTATATACCAATCAGCAGGAAAAAGAGCTCAAAGAAGCAAAAATCAGGTAAATTCTCTTGTTGCAATATCGACTAAAAAGGGTTTGATTTCTTCGTCATGAAGTTCATTCCCCATATATTGAATTTTTTCAGTGTAATCGATATCCTGAAAAAAACAAAGCTGCTCTTTAAAAAGTTTCGCATTAAAAAACGATCCAAAAATTTCACTGGCTCTTGTTGAAACCTGATCGAAATTATAATGGTATTTGAAAATGAAATACAAATCCACATAATCCTTCCATTTAGCACGTCCGCCTAAAGCATGCGCTTTCATTGCAGCAAGATCCAATAGAGCAGGCATCTTTATTATTCCACTAAAATCAGTTGGATGATCGATATGATAGGGAAAATTAAAAAATGTTATTTTTACAGAATGAACAATGATATGAATCTGATCAAAGGCTTCATATAAGACGTGCTGAACGGTAAAACCACTTTTCTCAATAATGTTTCTGATGTTTTTTCGTTTGATATCTTTGGTAGTAAATAAATCAAAGTCAACTGATCTACGATGACCAATGTATAACGCGATAGCTGTACCACCAACAAGATAATAATTTTTGGAGAATAACCGGATCAGTGGAAGTAAGTTCAGTTGTTCATTTGTTAAAATTTCATTATACATGTTATAATGCATGTCTCCTAAAGTAAAGCTGAAAAAAATGCTTTGTTCGTTGCTGATAATTTGATCGTTTTCCAGATATTTGTTCTTCAAATATCGCAGCCACTTTTTTTATTCCGACGATATCGAACAGTTTTTTTACGCTTTTTTCATTCCCATAACTCAATATCGTTTCAACAAGCACATTAATACTGATATTTATTTTTTCTTCTGGTTTTATACTCCAGAATAACGAACTATTCTCCATAATAAATTGTTTTATTTCGAAATTATGTTCCATTTTTAACTTCCAAAATGATAAGTGCTTCGTTTTTGAATGACCTTATTTATACTCCTCATGTTATACATATTTTAGTCGTTTTTAAAAATATATTTTTCTGAACTTTTCAAATTTTTTTATCATAATATATCATTATCATTAAATGCCTCTTAAATCCATAATGTGGTCAAATATAATCATTTGTCAAATATGACCAGAAATCTTTCCAATTGATGATATCCAAAATAACGAGCTTTGATAGTAAAGTTAGTTCAACATAATGCACCAATGATAAGCCCTTCGCTTAAACAAATAGAGATTTTTCTATCCAGCACGAAACTTGAATATATCTAATACATACGAATAACTGCCGTACATGGAAAAAAAGTGGACTTGATCTTCGTTTCGGCCACAATGTAGGGGAGATGCTTGTCATCGCCCTTTTGGAAGGCGAACACAAGGTTCGCCCCTACAACTCATTTAATCTCAAAGGAGGATAACATGTCTAATTCAAACGAAGCAACCGCAGAAAAAAATTCGCTTAGAATAGCGTATCAGGATTTTGCAAAGAAAGCACGTGAACAAGGATTTAATGCAATTGCGATGGTGTTTGAAAATATTGCCACTACTGAGAAGCAGCATGAACATTCGCAAGTGAAACAATAGGTTAATAATTCAATTCAATGAGTCAGAAAGGAAAATAGGATGAATATTTTTAGTAAAAAAGGATTTGTATTCGTGCTATTCATCATATCAGCGATAGAGATTTCCGCAGCTCAGGCGATAACTATCTTTAATAATTTTTCTGAATCCCCAGTCTATAATGGACCAAGTGCACCGACAGCGTTTTTTATCTCCAGCGCTATGAACATTACACAGATGATGACTTATCACTTTAATGGTGGGCGTGGCAGTACACCGGGGACAATTTTCATCAGGCATTCTGACGGCACTGATTATGGAGGTAAATGATGAATGAAACTTTTTTAAAGCAAAGGGTGTTTAATGAAATTCATACAATTCGATTCTCCACAGTTGAAGTGGTTTAATCTGATCATCATTTTGATTTGTTCAATGATACTGGCAGTCGGATATTTGTTTTTCCAAGTGAATGCGCTTTCCGCTGTGGCGCCGGTGACATCATCGCCATTGTTTATAGCGGCTGATGAGGTAAACCGTGAAATGTACTTTCACATGAAGCTGTTTATGATTTTGTCCACATTTGCAATGGCTGTAATCACCCTTGTGTTTTATCAAAGACAGCAGAATCAAAAACAGCATCTCAATGCTGTCATAACTGAACGCCTGAGGTCCGAAGATGCACTGCGGAAGAGTGATGAGCGTTATCAAACACTTATCAAGACAACCATGAACGGTTTCTGGGTAGTGAACATAGAAGGACACATTCTGGAAGTTAACGAAACCTACTGCGTCATGAGTGGTTATTCTATGGAAGATTTGCTTTCCATGAATATCTCTGATCTGGAGTGTATGGAATCGCCTAAGGAAATCCTCGCGCATGCTCATAACATTATGGTCAAAGGACGAGACCGCTTTGAGACTCGTCACCGCCGATCTGATGGAACAGTTATCAATGTGCAGGTCAGCACATTTTTCATTGTTTCCCAAAACCTGATCCTTGGCTTCATAAACGACATTACTGAACGTAAACAGACAGAGGAGGCTCTGAAGTCATCGGAAATTCAATATCGTCGGCTTTTTGAAAGTGCGAAAGACGGAATATTGATCCTTGAAGCGGATACCGGCATAATCGTTGATGTAAATCCGTTTTTACTTGAGATGCTGGGTTACTCGCATGAACAATTTCTCGGCAAGAGACTTTGGGAATTGGGATTTTTCAAGGATATTGTCGCTAATCAAAACAATTTCAATGAATTACAGAAGCATGACTACATCCGCTATGAGGACTTGCCGCTTGAAACATCTGACGGCCGACGGATCGATGTGGAGTTTATCAGCAATGTCTATTTGGTAAACCACCTTAGAGTGATCCAATGTAATATTCGTAATATCTCCGATCGTAAACGGGAGGAGAAGGAGAAACTGAAACTGCAGGCGCAGTTAAATCAATCCCAAAAAATGGAATCTGTGGGGCGTCTAGCAGGCGGAGTAGCTCATGATTTTAACAACATGTTGAGCGTAATCATGGGTTACACGGAAATGTCTTTTGACCAAATGGACAAAACCCACCCATTATATGCCAATTTGATAGAAATTAAAAATGCCGCTCAGCGTTCAGCCGACCTTACCCGCCAATTATTGAGTTTTGCGCGTAAGCAGACAATTACCCCGAAGATAATCTATCTGAACGATATTGTAGCCGGAATGCTCAATATGCTTCGGAGACTGATCGGAGAAGACATTGATATGGTCTGGATTCCGGGCGCAAATTTGTGGTCGATCAAGATTGATCCGTCCCAGATCGACCAGATACTAGCCAATCTGTGTGTCAATGCCCGGGATGCTATCGAGAACGTCGGAAAGGTTACCATTAAGACGGAAAACATCTCCTTTGATAATACCTATTGCGCAAATCATACGGAATGTTTACCCGGTGATTACGTATGCCTGATAGTAAGCGATAACGGAAAAGGCATGGAAAAGGAAATCCAGCAACAGATATTCGAACCGTTTTTCACCACCAAGGAAGTTGGGCAAGGTAGTGGTCTGGGGCTATCCACCATCTACGGCATCGTAAAACAAAACAACGGATTCATCGATGTGTACAGTAAACCGGGTAAAGGAACAATCTTCAGGATTTATTTTCCACAGTACGCGGAAAAGAAAACAGAAACGCAGATCAAAGCCACTCAGGAAATTATCCCGCAGGGACATGAGACCATTCTTGTGGTAGAAGATGAGCCGGCGCTTCTAGAAATGACCATGATGATGCTTGAAAAACTGGGTTATACTGTATTAGCGGCAAGCACACCTGACATTGCCATGGGCTTGGCTATAGAGCACTCCGAAAAAATTCACATGCTTCTGACCGACATTATTATGCCACAAATCAATGGACTGAACCTATCCAAAAAATTGCTGTCTCTATATCCGGAGATTAAATGTCTGTTCATGTCCGGATATACATCCAATGTGATGGCCCAGCACGGAGTTCTGGATGAAGGGATGCATTTTATCCAGAAGCCGTTCAGCATGAAGGCTATAGCAGCTAAGATTCGAAATGTTTTGGGATCAGGGAATAACAATGCGTTGCAGGTAAATTTTATGGGGTGCAATCCCAAAATATGACAAAAAGAATGATAAGTTTTTTTCAACAAATACAAAACCCCGAAGGGGTCAAATATACCAGC
>PDZT01000230.1 GCA_002753105.1 Deltaproteobacteria bacterium YD0425bin50
GTAGGGGCGATGCTTGTCATCGCCCTTTTGGAAGGCGAACACAAGGTTCGCCCTACAATTCTGGCACGCGGCACGAATGTGATTCATGAATCAAAACATGAAAAGATTCGAAAGCCTGTTTAGAGGAAATAATTCACAGGAGTCATGTTTTTTCATGAATGCAAATGTAAAACTTTTGTAAAATCAAATAAATCTTTTCAATTTTATTTGCCCTTACGATATATACTCAATTTTTTGAAAATCCATCAAGACAATCAAACATTCACTTATACAAGGAGATACTCATGCATTATACTATTTTTGATACACCAATCATTAAAGTCATCATACGATGGGGAGCAATGTTATACCTTAAGTTAATCGGATGGAAGGTGCATGGTACCCTGCCTTCACTACCCAAATTTGTTCTGATTGCTGCGCCTCATACGTCCAATTGGGATTTACCAATTATGTTGTGTATTGCCTTTGCTTGTAAAGCCAAGATTTACTGGATGGGTAAAAAAACAATATTTCGTAAACCATTTGAAGGTCTATTCAAATGGTTGGGAGGCATTCCAATTGATCGATCCAAATCCAATAACATTGTTACTCAGATGATTCAGCAATTTGAAAACAATGAAAAGTTAATTATGACCATTCCACCCACAGGGACACGAAAAGAAGTCATGAAATGGAAAACAGGGTTTTATTATATTGCACAAGGCGCGAATGTCCCGATTGTTTTAGGATTTCTTGACTACTCAAAAAAAATAGGCGGAATTGGCTCAGTCTTTTTTCCAACAGGAGATATTGAAACAGATATGAAACATATCAGACTGTTTTATTCAGACATTCAAGGCAAATATCCAATCACAGAATCCTGTGTTGAAAATTATCATTGCCTTGGAGAATCTTTTTTAGTTCAACCCCATGTATTGCTAAAACCATGAGTAAACCATCTAAAACGGTATATATCTGCAATTATTGTGGATATCAGGTTGCGCGCTGGATGGGAAAATGTCCTGAATGTGGACATTGGGATTCGATGGTTGAATCTCAAAAAAAAAGTTCAAAATCGCAATCTATACATAATGATGAGTTTTCTAACAAACCTGTTCCCATAGATTCTATTGATATTCAGGAAGAAGCGAGGTTGTTAACTGGCGTTCTTGAATTTGATCGGGTGCTTGGAGGCGGTATTGTCAATGGAACATTGATATTGATTGGCGGTGATCCGGGAATTGGGAAATCAACATTGATGCTTCAGGTTTTGCATCGACTTTCCATATTGGGAAACAAAACGCTTTATGTTACCGGTGAAGAATCGGTTCGACAAATTAAAATTCGCAGCAATCGGTTAAATTCTATCTCTTCCAATTTATTAGTATTGTCTGAAATCGATTTAGATCATATCATTTCTCTGGTGCAGGAAACCAAACCCTCAGTTTTGGTCATAGATTCCATTCAAACCATGTTTAACAGTGAAATTCCATCTGCGCCCGGAACGGTTACTCAGGTTCGGGAATCCACAATGCGATTGATGATTATGGCCAAAAAAATTGGGGTTTCAGTGTTTATTATTGGGCATGTAACCAAAGATGGATCCATTGCAGGGCCAAGGATTATGGAACACATGGTTGATACTGTGTTGTATTTTGAAGGTGATCGAAACCATGTGTTTAGAATTTTACGGGCAGTGAAAAATCGTTTTGGATCAACCAATGAAATTGGTGTATTTGAAATGAAGGAAAAAGGTCTGATGGAAATTACCAATCCATCGGCGATGTTTTTATCTGAACGACCTGAAAATACAGCCGGTTCAACTGTAACTGCATGTATGGAAGGAACTAGACCTATTCTTGTTGAACTTCAGGGTTTAGCTAGTCCTACAAGCTTAGGAACACCGCGACGAACTATTTTAGGTCTTGATCATAACCGTGTTGCCTTACTGCTTGCAGTCATGGAAAAAAAACTGGGTATTCATCTTGTAGGCCATGATATCTTCATGAATGTAGCTGGAGGGGTTAAAATCATTGAGCCCGGAGTTGATATGTGTATTATTGCGGCTATCGCTTCGAGTTTTTTGGATAAATCCGTAATTTCAAATACTGTAATTATGGGAGAAGTCGGGCTTACTGGAGAAGTAAGAGCCATCAGCCATATTGAATCCAGAGTCAATGAAATAAAAAAAATGGGCTTTACCCAATGTATCATGCCAAAAACAAATATGAAACAGATTGGTAATCCCTCAGATATTGAAATCATAGGAATCAGTGATGTATCAGAATGTATGAAGTCAATTTTCGGAGTCCGCTAACGTTATTCCTTCTATTCAAATCGAAACGGTAAAATTGGTAGGGCAGGTTTTAAACCTGCCCCTACGTTTCATCTACTATAGCTTTCCAGAAAAGTTTTTTGCTGCGTTATCGGTCGTCGATGTATTAGGTATACACCTTCCTCCCTGCTGCCTTGCCAAAATTCTTTTCTGAAAAACTATAAGTACAGCGACCCAATGCAAGATGATTCAACCCAAAAACGATAAAAATTTGATAACATAAGCACTTTGTCATTGATCAGTAATTCTAAATAGTATATTGAAGTCGCATTTTGGTGTTTCAATAATGAATTCCTATTGCTTGAGAACATGATAATGAAAAAAGATTACATTGGTATTCTCGTTTTAATTTGCTGCGTTAGCTTGGTTCCGTTTTTTATTCAAAATAATTATTATATTGGAGTATTTGTATTTACAGGTATAAACTGCCTCGCATGTATTGGACTGAGTCTTTTAATGGGCTATGCCGGACAAATCTCTTTAGGACACGCTGCTTTTATTGGAATTGGTGCATATTCTTCGGCTATTCTAACTGTAACCTACCACTGGTTTCCGTGGTTTGCAATTCTGGCTGGTGTTGTGTTTTCAGTGATCACTGCATTGTGTATTGGCATCCCGGCATTACGGTTGAAAGGTCATTATCTTGCAATGGCCACAATGGGATTCGGTTCTATTATGCATATTGTTGCCGTAGCCGCAATTGATATCACAGCAGGCCCTTCAGGAATTTCCGGAATTCCAAAGCTCTCCCTATTTGGATTCGAGTTAAACACCGATGTTCAGTTTTTTTATTTTATTTGGTTTGTTGTGATCCTTGGTTTATATTTGGCTATAAATATTATTCATTCCAGAGAAGGCAGAGCATTACGGTCGCTGCATGGCAGTGAAGATGCTGCGCGTGCAATGGGAATACATACTTCCATGTATAAAATAAAAATTTTTTTATTTAGTGCTGTATATGCCTCTTTGGCTGGGAGTTTTTATGCGCATTACGTGAATTATATTGATCCTGATCCATTTGGAGTCATGCATTCGGTATTACTTCTGACGATGGTTGCAGTAGGGGGTATTCATCAGCTTTGGGGAGCAGTTATTGGCGCCATCCTTCTTTCACTATTACCTGAATTCCTTTCTTCACTTACTGAATTTTTTGATTCATTTAATATTACCTATCAAACGGATTATGATACCATTATCTACGGATCCATACTGTTATTAATTATGTTGTTTATGCCAGAAGGCCTTGTGAAAGGGATTTCTACATTTTATAAATATACCATCGGAAGATATTTGATTCCTAAACATGAAACCAAGTGACTGGATTCCTCAAGTATAAATCGAAAATCGAAAATCGAAAATAGTAATAAGGAGATATTTCGTTCTAGTGACTGACACCGCAATTGAACTGATTGGATTAAAAAAACGATTTGGAGGTATCTTTGCAGTCAATGACTTAAATATAAAGATACGCTCAGGTACAATTACATCGATTATTGGACCCAATGGTGCTGGGAAAACAACGGTATTTAACTTAATCAGCGGTTTTATCAAACCCACGACTGGAAGCATCCTGTTTTCTGAACAAAATATTACCCAAAAAGAAGTGCATGATATTGCTCGCATGGGTGTAGCGAGAACTTTTCAGCAGGTTCAAATTTTTCCTGAAATGAGCGTACTTGAAAACGTTATGGTTGGACGTCATGTGAGATCGAAGTCTGGATTTTTACTGTCTTGTATTGTTCCACCTCAATTTCGTAAACAGGAAGCATTTATCAAAACATCTGCCGAAAAATGGCTTTCTTTTGTTGGATTGAATTCAATGGCGGATCATCCAGCAGGAACGCTTCCTCTGGGTAATCAACGAATTTTGGAAATATCAAGAGCTTTGGCTATGGAACCTCAGGTCATTTTACTTGATGAACCTGCTTCAGGTTTGAATGCAAGAGAGACATTGGCTCTGGGTGAATTGATTGAACGAATAAAAATGTCTAACATAACGGTCATGTTGGTTGAACATGATATGGAATTAGTAATGGAAATATCAGATAGGGTTATTGTGATCAATTTTGGACAAGTCATTGCTGATGGTTCTCCTGCTGAAGTCCAAATGAATCCCGAAGTCATTAAAGCGTACTTAGGGGAGTAATGACCATGCTGAAATTATTGAATATCAATACTTATTATGGCTTAGTACATGTGTTAAAAAATGCGTCATTACATGTTAATCCGGGTGAGATCGTAACCTTAATCGGAGCTAACGGAGCTGGTAAAACAACGATGTTACGTGCAATAAGCGGTTTAAATTCCGTTGCTGAGGGAAAAATTATTTTTGAAGGCAAACCAATACAAAATATAAATGCAGATAAACTTGTAAAATTAGGTATTGCGCATGTGCCTGAGGGAAGACAAATTTTCAGACCCATGACAGTATTGGAAAATTTAGAATTGGGTGGTTATCTGATTCATAAACAACATGGGAAAGCCTATGTACGCACGGCAATGAACAGCATGTTTGACTTGTTTCCTATTTTAAAACAAAGGCAGGATCAGTACGCGGGTACGTTAAGTGGTGGTGAACAGCAAATGCTCGCTATAGCCATGGCGCTGATGTGTAAACCCAAATTGCTGTTGCTTGATGAACCGTCTATGGGATTAGCGCCGCTCATTGTTAAAGAAATTTTTAATACGATTTCAAAATTACAAAAAGATAATGGATTAACGGTATTGTTAGTTGAACAAAATGCTAAGGCAGCACTGCAAATTGCGAATAGAGGTTATGTTATGGAAACCGGAAGGATCATTCTTGAAGAACGCGCAGATGAATTATTGTTGAATCAGGAAGTAAGAAGAGCCTATCTTGGAAAAGATAAACGGAATATTTGGGAATAGTATGGGTTGTTTTCTGGAAATCTATATTGACATATGACATTCGATTCAATATCTTAAAAATATTAACTTTTGTTTCTTTAAAGAAAAACATATATAGGAGGGAAAATGAAAAAAAATCGAACAAGGATGATGCTTAGTACTTTTGTAATTTTTCTAATTTTATTTAGTATATCAAATGTATGTTTATCAAGCGAACCAACCAATTTTAGTACAAATCCCATAAAAAAAAATAATTCAACCAAATGGCGAATTGGCTATTTAGATGCCGGGCCTTATCCGGATTATCAAGGTTCGGTCATTGCTACTGTAAAAGGCCTTATGGAACTTGGATGGGTTAAAGAATCACCAATTCCCAAATTGCCAGATAATAAAGATGTCGAAGTACTCTGGAAATGGATGGCAACAGATTTAAAAAGTGATTATATAGAATTTGTAGCAGATGCATTTTATACGTCGAATTGGGAAAAAGAAAAAAGACCTATAACCAAAGAAGCTGTTATCAAACGATTAACTACCAAAAAAGATATTGATTTAATGCTCGGTTTAGGTACATGGGGAGGACAGGATTTAGCAAACGATGAACATTCAGTACCTACCATTGTTGCATCGACTACGAATCCCATTGATGCACAAATCGTTAAAAGTGTTCAGGATTCAGGTAGAGACCATATTATGGCAAGGTTAGATCCAGAGCGGTATCTTCAGCAAGTCCGGTTGTTTCATGAAATCATTGGCTTTAAAAATCTAGGATTGATTTATGAAAATACACCTCAAGGCCGAAGCCTAGCTTCTATTGATGATGTGGAAAAAGTCGCAAAAGAACTTGGGTTTACCATCGTTCCTTGTAATGTACAATTTAATGATCCCTCATTTGATCAAGTCGTTAAATGCTTTGAAACCATTTCACCTAAAGTGGATGCGATTTACATCACTCGTTACAAGGAATCAATCAATGAACATATGCAACGGATAATGCCGTTCATTACGAAATCACAAATCCCAACCTTCTCACAGGTCGGCTCTATTGAAGTCAAACATGGTGTATTATTCAGTATTTCTCAGTCTCAATTCAAATATGTAGGAAAATTTTATGCTGAATCCATTGCTAAAATATTTAATGGCGCAAAACCAAGACAATTAAATCAGGTTTTCCAAAGTCCTCCTAAGATTGCTATCAATTTAGCCACAGCTCAAATAATCGGCTATGATCCATCAATTGATATTTTAGGCGCAGCAGACGAAATCTATAATGAAATTGAAGTGTATAAAAAACCATAACGGTTTTATCGAATGACCGATTCACGATTTATTGAAAGCTTGTTTTCGACATTAAAAATTCCTAAAAAACGGATTTTATTTTTACACGTACGGTTACGCAGTATTCAAAAAATTACCCA
>PDZT01000231.1 GCA_002753105.1 Deltaproteobacteria bacterium YD0425bin50
TGGGGTCTCTGTAGTTGCCTTTGATATTCACGCCAATTTTGAGCATCCATATATATTACCTGACCGTCAATAATACAGTTTAACATAAAATTTATAATTCATAATTTATAATTCATAATTAATTTTTTATTTAAGTGGAGTTCCGGGCTGTATTGGTTTTTCAACCGTTGCAATACTATGTTTGCCTTGATTTGTTCCTGCAAGAATCATTCCATTGGATACTATTCCTCTTAATTTTACAGGCGTTAAATTTGCCAGCACAATAACTTGTTTACCGATCAGATCAGAAGGCGAATAGGATTCAGCAATTCCAGCCACAACCGTTCTGGTTTCACCCATATTTAAGGTAACCTTGAGTAACTTTTGGGTGTTTGGAACTCGTTCTGCATCAAGAACAGTAGCTACGCGTAAGTCCATTTTCTGAAATTCATCAAACGTGATTTCAGGTTTGGTTGTTTGGGATTGTTGTGCTTCTTCAATAGGATATGGTTGACCTGAGAGTTTCGTAACATCGATTCTTGGAAAAAGTGTTATGGTTTTAGGTAATTTTTTCCCGGTTTGTAACATTTTCCATGATTTAAGCCACGAAATGGTATGGATTTTTTCAGTTGAATCAATCGCGAGATGGTCTTGCATAAGCTTGGAGGTTTTGGGCATTACCGGATAGATTAAACCCGAAATGATACGTAAGCCTTCAAGCAGATTATACATTACCGTTTCCAACTGTCTTTTGCTGGTTTTGTTTTTGGCAAGTACCCACGGACTCGTAGTATCAACGTACTTGTTCATGTGATTGATAAAATCCCATATCGCAGATAAAGCACGATGAAACTGGAATTGTTCCATAGATTGTTCAACGATTTCAATCGTGTTCATTGCCTGTTGAGTTAATCCCAAATGAAATTCAATTTCAGCTTCAGGATCAGGTTCAGGAATTTTACCACCAAAAAATTTGTGTGTCATGGCAAGAACCCGACTAAACAGATTCCCTAAATCATTTGCTAAGTCCGAATTAATACGCTGCACAATTGCATCTTCAGCAAAATCAGAGTCCAAACCAAATGCCATCTCGCGCATCATAAAATATCGAATTGCTTCTACGCCATATTTTTCTTTAAGCTCCATCGGCGATATCACGTTCCCTAAAGTTTTAGACATTTTACTTTTGTTAATGTTCCAAAAACCATGAACATGGATACGCTTGTAAATGTCAATTCCCGCTGCTTTCAACATAATCGGCCAATAAATTGCATGGGGTTTTAAAATATCTTTTGCAATAATATGTTCAGAAACAGGCCAAAAGGTTTTAAAATACACGCCATCAGGATATCCCAGAGCAGAAATATAGTTCAGTAGCGCATCAAACCACACATAAGTGACATAGTTGGCATCAAATGGCAGCGTAATTCCCCATTTGAGACGCGTTTTGGGTCGTGAAATACATAGGTCTTCTAGAGGTTCTTTGAGAAAAGACAATACTTCATTGGCATAGTGTTTCGGTTGAATAAAATCAGCATGGGTTTGAATATGATCGATCAGCCATTCTTGATATCGACTCATTCTAAAAAAATAATTGGCTTCTTTGATCGGTTCAGGTTTGCGGTTATGGTCCGGACATTTACCATCCACAAGTTCCCGCTCCATATAAAAACGCTCGCAGCCAAAACAATACAAGCCTTCATATTCGCTATAGTAAATATCTCCCTGATCATATATTTTTTTAAGAATACCTTCTACGACTTCAATGTGCGCTTTATCAGTTGTGCGAACGAAATAATCTGGATGAATATTTAATTCTGGCCATAATGATTTGAACATATTACTTAATGTATTGACATATTCCCGAATACCCATATTTTCTTTTTTTGCAGCGTCGACTATTTTATCACCATGCTCATCCGTGCCTGTTAAAAAGAATGTTTTTTCCCCAAGCATTTGATGATATCTTCGAATCACATCAGCCGTTAACGTGGTATAGGCATGTCCAATATGTGGCTTTGCATTTACATAGTAAATCGGAGTTGTAATATAAAAATAATTTTCTAGCTCATGGTTGCTCATGTTGCTCGTTTATCCTTTTTTCCTGAGTTGATAAAATATCGTTCATTGAAATTTTGGTGGTAGATTCTTCACCCTCTAATTGAATGGTCAATTGATTTGTCAAAGGATGGTGATCCATAACGGTTCCTTTTCCTTTTTGGATAGCCACTATTTCACCGAGTTGAGGCATATGCTCTTTTAATTTGCAATAGGTTTCATATTCATAGTTTAAACAACACATTAATCTGCCACATAATCCAGATATTTTTGTGGGATTTAAGGAAAGTCCTTGTTCTTTAGCCATACGGATAGAAACAGGTTCAAAATCATCTAAAAAAGTGGCACAGCAAATTTCAACTCCGCACCGACCAACGCCTCCACACATTTTTGCCTGATTCCGAATGCCCACTTGTCGCATTTCAATCCGAACCCGGAATTGTTTAACCAAAACCTTAACCAATTGTCGAAAATCAACGCGGCCATCTGCTGTAAAGTAAAAAGTGAGTTTGCTGGCATCAAAAGTTGATTCTACTGCAAATAAATTCATTTTCAGGTCTAAGGTTTTGAGACTTTCTATGCAGTATTCAAACGCTTTTTGTTCAGTCTCTGTATTGGTTTTAATTTGTTGCGTATCTTGTTCATTAGCAACGCGAAGCACTTCTTTTAATGGAATTTGTGTATGATGTTTCCGGCTCTCGATATCTGACAAAATGAGAACTCTACCATGCGCAACACCTTGATCAGTCTCTACAATAACGATATCACCGTTCTGAATTTCCAATTCGCCACTTGAAAAATGATATAGTTTACCGGCACGTTTAAATTTCACACCAACTAGCATTGACATAGATCACAGAATCGCCAAGATAATAAACAATGATTTAAAGGTTAATTTCACAGTTACATTGGATTTGAGTTGTATCCAGACCGTTATTTATTTTTGGTTAAATTATCCCGGATTCTTTTTATTAGCAATAAATTAAGGGATAATATTAATACTCAATAAACATTAAGTGTCTTAAGTTCAATACTTTTTTTAAAAAAAATACGTTAAGGTCTGTTTAGGAATGAGAACTTAATAAGCTTCCCATTTCGTTCATCATTTTTTGACCACGAAAAACACGAAAGACACGAAAAGTATAGATTATATATCGTCAATTATTCCTAATCGACATCTTTTAGGTCTGAATTTTAAAAAAATTTCTTTGCCAGTTTCGGTAGATTCGTAAATGGCATTGATTAATTCTACCGACTTTCTACCTTCAATACCATCGATTAACCCTCGTTTACCATCTCTAATACTATGAACAACATTTTTAAAAAATTCTGAATGGTTCCACGCTAAAACATTAGGAACTTGTCCATCATTTTTAAAAATATCCTGATCCATGATATCCGGTTCTGTAAAATTCCATGTTTTTAACTCGTTCATAAAAAAACCACCAATTTCAACTGAACCCTTTTCACCCAGAATACTAATAGAACCCTCTAAATCCTTTGGCCTTGTAGCTGTAGTGGCTTCAATAATTCCAAGCGCGCCATTCCGAAATCGGAGAATAGCAACACCTGTGTCTTCAGACTCAATATTGGCTAACCTTGTTGCTGTTTTGGCCATAACACTCTCAATATCACCCATCATCCAAATCAGCATATCAATATGATGACTCGCCTGATTTGTAAGAACGCCACCATCATATGCCCAAGTACCACGCCATTTTTTTTGATTATAATATGCTTGATTTCTTGACCAGCGCACTCGAATTGTACCCATAACGAGCTTACCAAATCGTCCATTATCAATAGCCTCTTTAAGTTTTCTAACTGGAGGGTTAAACCGATTTTGTTTCACGACAAAAATTTTAAGCCCGCGTTTATCGCATTCTTCAAGGATTTTATCGATTTCGTCTAAACGTAAAGCCAATGGTTTTTCAACAACAAAATGTTTTTGATAATGAATCAATTCAAGAATATTCCGAGCATGGATACCTGAAGGAGTAAGGATGACCAGTACATGAGGATTGGTGTTTTGAATCATTTCCTCTACAGTAGAAAATGCAGGAATAGAATATTTTTCACTAACAGAACGTGCTACTTGAAAATCGATATCATAAATACCAACAACTTCAGCAGTACTAAGCCGATTAATCGCTGTGATATGTTTCGCCGCGATGGAACCACATCCAAATAATGCAAATTTTAATTTTTCATTTGTTATTTCGGTCATTTTTTTCACCATTTTCTAATCGTGTTACTTAGGAACGCAGTCTGCGTCCTAATTCTTTGTTACCGACAAGAATGAATTACACACACGATAGTATGTAATGCCTTGACAGTAATATCAACTTATATTAAATAATTCCGATTAAATTAATTAATCAGTGGGTTCCCTAAACATAGTCACATCAACAGCACATGCCATTAATTCGAAATGTTTTACAAAAATCCAAAAACATCATCTAAGGTATTGATTCTTGTTTTTTTAATTTTTTTATGTGTGGTTTCAGGATTATGGAAAGTTGTATCCACTAGAAAAACGCATGAGGCAATAATCTCAGAACAATGTATTCAATGTCATCAAAAACTGAATCCGGGAATTTATCATGATTGGAAAAACAGCACTCATGCCAATGCAGGTGTCCAGTGTTACCAATGTCATCAGGTTCCTGAGAATCACTTACAGTTAGCATTCAAAGAACATAATAAACATATCCAACAGCCAATTTCTGCGGTTGTAAGTCCAAAAAAATGTGCGAATTGCCATCCAAAGGAATGTGCAGAATATTCAAAAAGTAAACATGCGAATACGATTGAAATTATCTGGAAAATAGATACTTGGCTTCAACAGGGCATGAACAATGAAATTGAACGCGTAACTGGATGTTTTACCTGTCATGGGACAGTTGTAGAACTTAAAGACGGTAAACCTGTTCAGGGTACGTGGCCCAATGTTGGTGTTGGAAGAAAAAATCCAGATGGTTCATTAGGAAGCTGCACAAGCTGTCATACACGGCATATATTTTCAATCAAAGAAGCAAGAAAACCTGAAGCATGCGGGCAATGTCATCTTGGTCCAGATCATCCACAACTAGAAATTTATAATGAATCCAAGCATGGTACGATTTATCATACAGAAGGTAACTCATGGAACTGGAAGCCAGAAGATGGAAACTGGATGGCTGGAAGAGATTTTCGGGCTCCAACCTGCGCAGTCTGTCACATATCTTCGGTTGGATTATTTGTTTTAAAAACACATGATGTTACGGAGCGATTATCATGGGAAATTCAGGCACCACTGACGATTCATCCCAATGAATTCACCCCCTTTCCAGCACAAACGGACTGGAAACATGAACGCTCTAAAATGGGTATGGTCTGCCTGCAATGTCATTCAGAAACATGGAAAAACAACCATTTTTCAAATTTGGATGCTGCTATTCAGAATTACAATGAAACCTATTATCAGCCAGCAAAAACAGTAATGGATCAGTTATATGATAAGGGATTACTGTCAAAAGAAATCTATTTTGACGACACTCTTGAATGGGAATTTTATGAATTGTGGCATCATGAAGGTCGGAGAGCGCGAATGGGAACTGCGATGATGGCACCAGATTACGCATGGTGGCATGGTTTTTATGAATTAAAAAAACGCTTCATTCAGTTGATGACCCAAGCTGATTCACTTCAACGTAATGGAAAAAATAATTCTTTTTCAACTATTCCCGGAAAGTATAAAAACGGCAACTAACAATGAAAACATCTTAACATGTATCTGTATTCATGTAGTCAGGATCATTATCAGGTAAGTGTGGTTATCCGAACTTGCAATCGGCCATATTCCTTATTGCAAGCAATTGATAGTGTGAATGCTCAAACTTTTTCCAATATTGAAATCATCATTGTCAATGATGGTGATATACTGCCAGCATTGAATAATTCACTTAAAAAATCGATTCGTATTATTGAACCCATAAATAAAAGAAATCGAAGTGCCGCTGCGAATATAGGCTGGCAAAATGCGCAAGGAAATTTTATTTGTTTTTTAGATGATGATGATTTATTTACCCCAGATCATATTCAAACGCTTCTGTTTCAGCTTGAAATGCATCCTTGGTATAGCGTTTGTTATAGTGGGGTTCTCATTACATTTCCAGACAGACGAAAACAACGACTTTGGGTTAATCCATTTGATATTGCACGCTTACTGAAGGAAAATTTTATTCCAATTCATAGTGTACTGATACGAAAAGAAGTCTTAACCGCTGTGAATGGATTCGATGAAACGGTGGATATGTTTGAAGATTGGGATTTATGGCTTCGGATGGCTGAAAAAGGATTTTCATTTTTACCAGTAAAAGCATGGACAGCTATCTATCGACAGCATGAAGATGGTACTCTAAATCAAGCTGGTTTTGGCTCTGATAAAGATATATCTGCACGCTTAAAGGTCATAAGTAAACATGAATCTATGATTCGTAATTATCTTGAAAAACAAGGCCTATCAGGTCGTATCAAGGTACGATTAAGAACATGGTTA
>PDZT01000232.1 GCA_002753105.1 Deltaproteobacteria bacterium YD0425bin50
TAAAAGGAGACTATAACGAGCTCCTCAGCTTATTAAAAGAAGACTATAACGAGCTGGATTTACAGGAAAAAAGAAAAGAATTTGCCGCTCATTATGTCCAAAGAAGAAGAGCAGATGTGTTGAAATGGATGGGAGACGATACGCCATTTCCCCATAGAGATGCTGGTGAATACCGCTATAATTTATCTAAAACCTATTCTGAATTGTACGATGATATCTTGGAATTTGTTCAGAAATTATTGAAAACCAAAGAGGAAAATAAATATCGATACTGGTCAGCGCTGGCATTGCTCAGAGGTGTGATGTCAAGCCCTGCGGCTGGTCTTGAAATGATCAAAAACCGGATACAAAAAACAGAAGAAACAATGGATGAATATGGCGATATCAACCCCATACTCGATGATGATTTTGGAATTGAAAAGGATTTTACCCCTGTAGGCGTTATCCATAAAACCAACTGGTCAGTGAGTGAAAATCAAAAATTAAAAGCATTTGAAAAACGGTTAGAAGGATTACATGATATTCAACAGGACTATAAAGCAGCCGAAACTGTAAAAATTATCACCAAGTGGCTGAAGTCTGGGTTTAATCCCATTATTTATTGCAGATTTATTGCAACCGCAGTCTATATTGGCGGGATTCTCAAAAAAGAATTAAATCCAGAAATTAACGTTCAGATTGTTACCAGTGAAGACCCGGATGAAGTCAGAACATCAACCATTGATCACATGGGAATGTCAAAACACAGGGTATTGGTTGCAACCGATTGTTTAAGCGAAGGAATTAATTTACAGGATAAATTTACCGCAGTGCTTCATTATGACCTGCCTTGGAACCCCAATCGCTTGGAGCAAAGAGAAGGACGGATTGATCGTTTTGGGCAGACCTGTCCTGAAGTAAAAACATATCTGCTGTATGGCAATAACAACCCCATTGACGGTGTTGTGTTAAAGGTATTACTCCAAAGAGTCAGGGAAATCAGAAAAGCCACCGGTATATCTGTTCCCTTTCCAGAAGACAGCCGCACCCTGATGGATGCTGTGCTTCAGGCAGTGCTTTTCAATTTTGATAGAAAGCCAAAATCAACATGGCAGCAGACTGAATTATTTAGCGATCATGAAGACGTTCATGCAAAAGAACTCATCGTAAGCAATTCCATTGAAGAAGCTGCGAAAAGAGAACAGAAATCACGCAGTATTTTTGCACAACATGCCATCAAAGCAGATGAGATTGCAGAGGATTTAAAGCAGTCTGATGATGCTATTGGAAATCCAGACGCGGTTCAACAGTTTGTTGTCCAAGCGCTTTCTTTTTTATTAGGTGTACAAATTACGCCGGATAAAAAGGGCTATCTGTTGTATCCTATCAATTTACCGCAAATTTTAAGAGATACCTTGCCCCAGAATGCAAATCCGCTTAAGGTGAGTTTTTATTCGCCTACACCTGAAGGTTATATCTATCTTGGAAGAAATCATCTTTTTGTCGAACAGTTATGTCAGTATTTAATGATCCATGCATTCAATCGAACCCCAAAATATGGACCAGCCAGAGCCGCCGTTATCAAATCTAAAGAGGTAACGATCAAAACAACGATTCTATTATTGAGAGTCCGAAACGTCATTTCAGAAAAACAGACAGCCAAGCAACTCGTAGCCGAAGAAATCATTCTGTGGGGATATAAAGGGACTGCTGTGGATAAGCATACCCTTACGGATGAAGAAATGAACCATGTGATGGATAATGTTTATCCAACAGCGAATTTGAGTCATGAGCACAAAGCGGATGTTCTGAACCATGAATTAAATCAGATCAATCAGCTACAGGAATACTTTGATCAGATCGCCTTAAAAAGAGCTGAACATTTAATTGAAGCCCATGAACGCTTTCGCAAAGTCATTGCCGGAAAACAGTATAAAGTTGTCGAACCTGTGTTGCCAATGGATTTGATAGGGATTTACATTGTATTGCCTGATAAATAATAATGGGAGATAGACGAACTTGCTTTTTTGTCTTGAACTGTGATTCATGTGATTCATCTGATTGTCATGAGAATCAAACGAATCACAAAAATCAGACGAATCACAGTTCAGACATTACGCTCTCGTAAACCCAATTTTTTCTTTGATTACATTGGGTAAGTTTTCAAGAATTTTGGTATGCTCATTCACGACTTGTAAGACTTGATTCAAAATTCTTTCAACATTGTTTTGACGCTCTGCAAGTTCGATATGTTTTTCTGAAAGCGAATCAAACCGCTGGCATGTGTGATCCACACGGTTTGCCATAGATGTTTGGGCATTGATCATATTGATTAAGGCTTCTTCAAGCCTGTCTTTACTTGGTTGACGTTTTAGCATAAAGCACCTCGTGATCTGGGTAATAGAAATGACATTGATTCTCGTTTCGGCCAGTTAATTGTCTGAACACGATTTATATGATTACATGATTGCCATGATTAGCTAAAAAAAATCAAGTTTTTTTAATCCTGTCTATCCTTTAATCCTTTAATCGTGTTCAGACCAGTTAACGTATTTTTTTTGCAAACTTAAAAGTTAAAACTTAAAATACACCTATGAAATACACAACCATTCGCATAGAAGGCGCCATCCTTTCGGGTGATGTCTTGGAAAAAATCGATCAGGCCGAAGTCATCGGGCAGAATCCCAAAGACTTTGGCTTTGATGCTTCCGCAAAGATCAAAGATGAAATCGCAAGAGCATGGGCAGATGCACAAGATTTATGGCGGATATTTCAGCGCCGGAAGGTAATGATTCGCGATAAGGATGCCGGCACTTCAGAAACCAGAACATACTGGATACTCCCGTTACTCGATTTGCTTGGATACCAGCTTGAATACCATAAAGAATCAACCGTCATCAATGAGAAAAAGTATCCCATCAGCCATACCGCAAGCCGTTTAGATGGGTTTCCTATCCATGTGATCAGCTTTAAAGACAGCTTGGATAAAAAAAGTAAAGATAATGGCTATACCATGTCTCCCCATGCGTTGATTCAGGAATATTTGAATCTGTCTGAACATCTCTATGGAATCGTAACCAATGGGATTTATTTACGTCTGCTGCGGGATAGCAGCCGGTTAATCCGGTTTTCCTATCTTGAGTTTGATCTGGAGTCCATGATGGAAGACGGACACTTTACCGATTTTGCAATTCTGTTTCGTCTCCTGCATTCCAGCCGTATGCCCAAACAAAAGGATTCAGGCGCAGAAAGTATTATTGAACACTATCATCAGGATTCTCTGGATTCAGGTTCACGGATTCGGAACGGGTTAAGCGATGCGGTTGAAAACTCAATTCTACTGCTTGCCAATGGGTTTTTAAACAATCCGAATAATGCCGCATTAAGAGAAAAATGGTTAAGTAATACACTCTTCGCCACAGAATATTATCACTATCTCTTAAAAATCATCTATCGTCTGTTATTTTTAATGGTGATTGAAGAACGGAATCTCATCTATCCCAAAAAAGAAGAGCAGGACAAGACCAAACAAGACATTTATTATAAGTATTACAGCGTCAAACGCCTGCGTAAATTATGTGAAAAAAATTATTTGGAAAATGAACGCTATACAGATTTATGGATTGGTTTAAAAAATACCTTTGCGCTGTTTGAATCTGAAATCAAAGGCGGACAGCTTGATATCAAACCGCTGGCTGGCGAGTTGTTCAGTTATAACGCCATCGGCATATTAAACGAGTGCCATCTCGATAATAAAACCCTGCTGGACTGTATCCACAACTTAAATTTTTTTACCAACAAGACTTCAGGACAACGGATGCGGGTCAATTATGCGTCGCTGAATGTTGAAGAGTTTGGCTCGGTCTATGAGGGTCTGCTGGAATATTCGCCTCAGATAGACGCTGTTGATGGAAAATTCAAATTCTCTTTTGTGAAAGGCTCAGACAGATCATCAACCGGTTCGCATTATACGCCGGATGAGTTGGTATCGCCGCTGATCAAACATTCGTTGGATCACATTATTTCCAGAAAATTATCAGAACCCGACCCGGAAAAAGGATTGCTTTCCATACGTGTCTGTGATCCGGCATCGGGAAGCGGGCATATTTTGTTAAATGCGGCACGGCGTATTGGCGTTGAACTCGCTAAACTCAGAACCAAAGAAGACCAGCCGTCGCCGTCAGCCTATCGCGAAGGCGTTAGAGATGCCATTAAACATTGCATTTATGGCGTGGATAAAAACCGTCTGGCTGTGGAGCTGTGCAAAGTCTCGTTATGGTTAGAAGCGCATGTTCCCGGAGAGCCGTTACATTTTTTAGACCATCATATCAAATGCGGAGATTCGATTGTCGGGCTGGCGCATCAGCAGGAATTATTGAATGACATACCCAATGAAGCCTTTAAAAAACTTCAGGGGGATGATGCAGCCATCACCAAGGCTTTAGCCAAACGCAATAAACGCGAAATCTCCTCAAAAGATCAACTGCGTGTCTCGTCTGTTTGTGAGAAGTCTGTCAATCAGCATGTTTCAGACATTGCCCGCCTCGTTACCCAGTTCGAGTTGATGCCTGAAAAAACACCGCAACAGGTTCAGAACAAAGAAAAAGCCTATCGCCATCTAACCAGCGGCACAAACTGGTGGCGGCTTAAATGTTTAGCCGATCTTCATGTGGCTCAGTTTTTTATCCCGAAAACCCAAGAAACAGAAGCAATGTTGGTGACATCTGAAACGTATCAGGATTATCTGTCAGGAATCAAGCCGTTACAGGGAAAAGCCATTGCTCATGCGATGTCTATGGCAGCAACAAAACATTTTTTTCACTGGTTTTTAGAATTTCCGGAAATTGCTTTGAATGGAGGGTTTGACTGTGTTCTTGGAAATCCTCCGTTTTTGGGAGGGCAGAAATTAAGCGGCACATTTGGAGCAAATTTTCTGGAATATGTTAAATACGCTTATTCACCTGCTGGAAGCTGTGATATTGTCACGTATTTTTTCAGGAGAATTTTTACGCTGCTTAAACCCAAAGGCTTTCAGGCGTTAATCGCAACCAACACGATTGCTCAGGGAGCAGCAAGAGAAGGCGGATTAGATGTAATCTTAATAAAACATGACGGCAGCATCAATTTTGCGATTCGTTCCATGAAATGGCCCGGACTTGCCGCCGTAGAAGTCTCGTTAATCAGTATTTTCAAAGGGAAGTGGAATCCGCCCTGTATGTTAAACCATAAACCCGTTTCTCAGATTACCGCGTATTTAGATGATTCGGAAACCCTTGGGAAACCCTATCCATTACAGCAAAATGCTGATAAAAGTTTTCAAGGTTCGATTGTATTAGGCAAAGGATTTATCCTTGAACCGCACGAAGCACAGCGTCTGATTGAACAGAACCCTAAAAATAAAGAGGTGCTGTTTCCGTATTTAAACGGTGAAGATTTAAACACCAACCCAGATCAATCCCCAAGCCGCTGGGTGATTAACTTTTTTGACTGGACCGAAGAAAAATGCAGGAAAGAATATCCAGAGTGTTTTGAGATTGTGGAGAGGCTGGTTAAGCCGGAGCGGCTTATAAATAATGATAAAGTTGCAAGAGAAAAATGGTGGTTATTTTTAAGAATGCGGCATGAACTCTACCGCACCATTGCGCCATTGGAGAGGGTGTTGGTGATTAATAGGCATAGTAAAATAACAACTTTTGAATATCAACCAACGAACATCATTTTTTCAGAGGCAACTGTTGTCTGTGCAGAATCATCATTTTCAAAATTTTCATTATTAAATTCGTCATTTCATGAAATTTGGTCGTGGAAATTAAGCTCAACAATGGGAACAGGTACTTTAAGATATGCCCCTACAGATTGTTTTCAAACCTTCCCATTCCCCCAAAACCTAGCCCCCGAAACCGAAACCGCACTTGAAACCATTGGTTCAGCCTACCATGATCACCGGCAGCAGCTCATGCGAAACCTGCACTTAGGCTTAACGAAAACCTACAACCAGTTTCACAATCCGCGTCTTGCGGTTGTTCCATCGGATGTAGCGGATAATGACATCGAAAAACGATATGGAAAAGAAACCCTGACGCTGTACAAACACCTGAACAGAACAGAAAACGTCTGCCAGATGAGCGAAGCGGTTGACGGCATAACAAAGCTCAGGGGATTACATAAACAAATGGACGAGGCGGTATTAAAGGCATATCACTGGCAGGATATCCCGCTCGCGCATGATTTCTATGACGTGGAGTATCTTCCTGAAAACGACCGGATACGCTATACGATTTCACCTGAAGCGCGGAAAGAAATTTTAAAACGGCTGCTGTGGTTGAATCATGAAATTCATCACAAAGAGGAACCCAGCACTAAAAAAGTATAAAAAATTGACTAAACATAAAATTTAATTGCCTGCCACTAATAAATGAACACCCAGAAGAGGAAACTATGGCTGAATATGCGGGAAAAATTCCAGTTTATATAGGAAAGAATCCGATAGCGCTCTATACACATCAGGAAGACGCTATTAAGACACTAAACAAAGAGGTCTCTCCAAAAAATGAATTTTCAGGTTTATTAGTTCTTCCGACAGGTGGTGGAAAAACGC
>PDZT01000233.1 GCA_002753105.1 Deltaproteobacteria bacterium YD0425bin50
GCTATCTATCGACAGCATGAAGATGGTACTCTAAATCAAGCTGGTTTTGGCTCTGATAAAGATATATCTGCACGCTTAAAGGTCATAAGTAAACATGAATCTATGATTCGTAATTATCTTAAAAAACAAGGCCTATCAGGTCGTATCAAGGTACGATTAAGAACATGGTTATTTAAAATCGCAAAAGAGTTGCTTTGTTAGGCAAGTCATGTATAAAATTTGGGTATCCAACTGTTTTAAAAGAATTAGGTAGGTACAATTACAGTGAAGGTGAGTGAGAACCAACACCGAAGAGAATATGTTAAGCCTTTTGCATTATCGTATATTACCCCGTTATGGAAAGGCAATCTCATTATTTTTGGATTGTTAATCCTTATTGTCTTATTGTATTTTTTATGGCAAATACATCAGGCAACACGCATATTTTATCAATATGTGGAGGAAAACACGAGTTTAATATCTAGAATTATTCAGGTTAATGCAAAAAATACAGTTCTTTCAAAACAAATAGTTGAAGCGTTAATTGAAAGCTTTCTTGGAAATATGTCCCGGTTTATTGACTATCTCGATACCGTAGAACCTTTTACTGCAGAAGAATTAACTGCATTTGCTATGGAAAGCGGCCTTTCCGGGATTATGTTAATCAATGAATCCGGGAAAAAAATTCAGGGACCGGATCATTATTTTGATTTTTTAAAAAAAGACTGTCGTACAGCAAATCATTCTCTCAACAATGATTCACTAAGACGAATTTATTTTTTAATACTGCCTCGACCCAATTCTGGTTGTATTATTGTAGCCATGACAACTGCAATGATAGATGCATTGAAAGACAATATTAGTCTTCCTCGATTGTTAAATATACTTTCAAGTTTAAAAGGAATTTTATACGTAACCATTCGTAGTAAAAATAATAATGAAGAAATAGCAACAGATCATGAGAATTCACCTGTTCGTGTGTTTAAAGTCAATGGCTTGAATGTTGCTGAAGCTAAAATGACCTTAGGCAGGGATATTCTTTTGGTAGGATTAGATGCAAAGCGGTATTATACCCGGGTTCAATATCTTTGGATAGAATTTATCATTTTTAGTGTCTTACTAACACTTATAGGTGCTTTTTTTTCATGGATACTCTATCATTATCAGAATGCTTATTTAGAAGAAGTTCGTAATTTTGAACGCAGACTTGCTCAAGAAAAAGAAGATGCAACCATAGGTCGTGCAATATCAACGATTACTCATGAAATCCGAAATCCATTAAATGCAATAAGCATGGGATTACAGAGACTTCAACTTGAAGCCACCGACTTAAATCAAGAGCATCTTGAATTGATTGAAAGCATGCAGATTTCAGTTCAACGGACAAACCGAATCATGAAAAATCTCCAACGCTATTCAAAACCATTAGTTCCCAAAAAAGATCATGTACATATAGATGTTTTGATTCAACGTATGCTTGTTCTTTACAAAACACAATTCAGTCAACATCAACTGGATGTGCATTATAACCCAGTTCCAATTCAGCCGATACGTGGAGATCAGGATTTAATTCAGGAACTCATTGAAAATCTGTTAAAAAATGCTATTGAAGCACAACCTGCAGGTGGAATCATTGATATTGAACTCTATCAAATCAATTCAGAATTGCTCATGACATTTCGAAATCGCGGATTAACTATTGATCCATTAGATATCCAAATCTTGTTAGAGCCATATTTTACAACAAAAACAACGGGGTCAGGTTTAGGACTTCCCATTTGTCAAAAAATTGTTTATGCACATGATGGACGAATGACTTTATCTTCACCAAGTCATTCTGTATTAGAAATTCAAATCATTTTACCAAGCTTGATGAAGCAGTGAATACCATGAAAATTTTAATAGTGGATGATGAAGATATTCAACGTACTATGTTGAAAGGTTTTTTACAAAAACAAGGTTATGATGTGATTGAAGCATCAAATGGGGCGACAGCAATAAAACAAATTGTCGATTATCCCGTATCGATAGTCCTGCTAGACCATAAAATGCCAGATATGAATGGCGATGAAGTGCTTAGTAAAATAAAAGCCATCAACCCTTTTGTACGAAGTATTATGATTACTGCATATGCATCTGTAGATACTGCGGTAACTATTATGAAGCTTGGTGCTGATGATTTTTTAGAAAAGCCGGTTGACTTGAAAGTCTTGCTTGAGAAAATCCAGTTCATAGAACAGGCTTTTTTAGTTGAAGAAGAAGCACATAGTGTCATCAATACACTCACTGATGAAGAATTACCCATTCATGTGATTGGTCAAAGTAAAGCCATGAAGGAAACGCTTTCACTTACACGCAGAATTGCTGCAACAGAATGGACTGTATTAATTCGCGGTGAGACTGGTACAGGAAAAGAACTTATTGCACGATTGATTCATCAATTAAGTGTAAGACAAGATAAGCCCTTTATTGAAGTAAACTGTGCTGCAATTCCAGAAAATCTTTTTGAATCCGAATTGTTTGGGCATGAAAAGGGGGCTTTTACCAGTGCAAACAATACTCGAAGAGGCCGCTTTGAACTTGCTCGGGAAGGCACTATATTCTTAGATGAAATCGGTGAATTGCCATTGAATCTTCAACCAAAGCTTTTACGGGCTTTGCAGGAAAAACGAATTAGCCGCGTAGGAAGTGAAAAAGAAATACCTATTGATGTCAGAGTGATTGCAGCCACAAATCGTGATTTGAAACGTATGGTTGAAGTCGGTCAATTTCGGGAAGACCTGTATTATAGACTTAATGTATTTGATATAACGCTTCCAGCGTTACGACAGCGTAAAGAAGATATCCCTTTATTAGCTGAATTTTTTATGAGTCGTTATGCACAACGACCAATACATCTGAGTAGTGAAGCTACGGATATGTTAATTAAATATTCATTCCCCGGTAATGTTCGGGAACTCGAACATTTGATTCAACGAACAGTGACATTAGCGAGAAGCAACGTTATTCATATTCGTGATCTTCCTGAAGATATTCGTTTTTACCAAGCAACCGTTGAACAAGGAACATTATTTGAGCGTCTTAATGCTGTTGAACGGGTTATGATGTTTTCAGCTCTTGAAAAAAATGAATGGGTTCAAACTAAAGCCGCTGACATGCTTGGCATCAGTGAACGAGTTCTCCGATATAAAATGAAAAAGCATGGGATACAAAAAATATAGCCATTAACCATTAACACATTTTTTAGAAAAATGTTCAAATGGTTACTATATATATACGGCTTTAAGATATTTTTTATGCATGACTCAACATCAGTATTCCAGTCAGATAAAACCCGATTCCAATCCATACGCCCTGATTTCTGTAGCGTTCTAAGCAATCCAGCAGTTTAACACCAATATACCCACAAATCACATAAGGAATAAAGATTTGAATTGTTGTAAAATGATACAAATCATCAGGTAAATAATAAAAATAATACGTGCCAAAAAGTGCCAGTGAAAAGGTATTTGCCAGTATTTCTAAAACCATAGCATCAATACCAATAAGGATGGCCTTTGGAAAATGATCTTTAGCCCACTTGAATTTATCGTTTTTATCGATTGCCTGATGAAGGCAGTACAAGTAAAATCCATATAACGGCCACATCACATGACCTACTCCAGATGTAAATCCATGATGTTTTGGCCATATCCGGTATTGCCATGCAGGTTGTTTAAACAGCAGGATAAATGCATGATCAATAAACACCTCAGCACATATTGCGCAGCAAAAAGTTGACCCCATATAGATAAACAATTTTGGAATATCCAGTTGGATGACTTGGTGTGCAAGTCCACATGTGAAGATATATAACCAAGGTCCAAAAAACAGCACAAAAAATACCGAAAACCGGATTATACATGGAGTTGTATCACAAAAACGTTCTGGTGAATCCTTGAGATAATATAAAATTGAGGTACATAACTTCATTCCCAAATAAAGAAGAAGTAAGTAGATGACAACTTTAAGGAATTGTAAATATTTTTCTCTGTCATTTTGAGAAGATACTTTTAAATTTACAAGTAGTTCACTATTCATGATTCACTATTCAATGCTTTCCGGATAATCTTCAGGTTTCATTGGACGATAGGTTTTCGCTTTGGAATCATAAATGAATAGTGGGGACTGAATACGTTGAGGATCAATTCCTTCTTGTTGAAGCATATAGGTTTTAAATTTCATTGTTGGCGTAGTTTCAATTTTTGAAACGACACGCACCACCCTAGGACAAGCAGAAGCAGTTAAATGAGCACGCACATGGCTATACAACTGCTGGCCGTTAAATTCATGGTCTTGTCTTAATTCAACAGCGACAACACCAACACGACCTTCATGTCCGGGAACAGACACCCCGTAACACGCTGCAATGGCAATAAACTGCAACTGATTGATAACTGAGGCAACTTGCAATGTGGAAACATTTTCACTTTTCCATCGGAACGTATCTCCTATACGATCTATAAACCAGTAATCTCCGTCATTGTCTCGATATAAGATGTCCCCAGTTGAAAACCATGCATCCCCTTTATTAAATAAATCACGCAGAATTTTTTCTTCGGTAGCCAGAACATCCAAATACCCTTCAAAAGTGCTTAATGGATGCGATTCATCAATTCTGGCAATAAGCAGACCATGTTCATCGGGTTTACATTCAATAGGATTGCCCAATTCATCCCGGATAATTGCTGATTGAAGCCGATCATAACGAATAAGTTTGATTCGTTCCTGGTCATCTAACGGACGCCCAACGGCACCGATTTTTTTTGGATTCAAATTCACAAGATGCACATTGCCTTCGGTAGAAGCATAAAATTCAATAATCTTAGGTATTGCAAAACGCTTCTGAAAGGGTTTCCAAATATCTTTATGAATGCCATTTCCAGTAAATAAGCGAACTGGATGAGTTGAATCCGAAGGGGACTCAGGATTTTTAAGCAGGTATCGACACATTTCACCTACATAACAGCAAATAGTCGCTCCGTAACGACGTACATCGTCCCAGAAATGAGAGGCAGAAAACTGGTTGCTCAGGGCTAATCTCGCACCGCCAAGCAATGCACCACTTACGGCAATCAATATTCCTGTAGCATGGTGTAAGGGAAGCGGGCAATACACTGTGTCTTTCGTAGTAATATCCGCGACTGCTGCTGCAGAAAGCGCTGCGGCACACCATCTGCGGTTGGTTATTTTTACTGCTTTGGGTAATCCTGTGGTGCCAGATGTAAAAATAATCATTATTACATCATTGGCTTTTGTTGCATTCAGTTTATATGGAATCTTTTTGATATCATCCAGTGAATACTGGGATGGGTTTAAATATGCTAAGGAAGTAGATAAACTATCGTCTGGGGGTTCCGGTTCGGATAGAACCCAAACGGGAATAGACATATCTACAGCGTTGCATACAGAAATATGTTCAGGATCAATGATCAATCCTTCTACCCGTGCTGTAACAAGTGCATGTTTCAGGGATTCACCTTGTTGACCTGCATTGATTAATACGGCAATTGCACCAATACGATTGATCGCCGCAAGGGCACTTAGAAAATCTGGACAATTATTCATCAGAATACCAATATGCTGTTTGGGTTTAACCCCTTCTAAAAACAACGCCATTGTTACCAAGCTTACACGATCATTGGCTTCATGATAAGTAAAAGCTTTATCGTTCCATAGGAAAAAGACTGAATCAGGTATAGCTAAAGCCTGTTCCTCTAATGCACGCCCGATATTCACACGGACATTTCTGGTTAATTGTTTGACTTGAGCAAATCGGGGTAATTGCCAGCGAAGCGTATCAATCATCTGTGCAATTTCAAGTGACGCGTCACCTAACCTGTGCCACAACTTATCTAAGTTTTCTGTGGCTACGTCATACATGAGTTCCATTGTTGAAAGCGTATCTGTTTCAGGTAATAACTGGTTATGTTTTTCCGGGTAAAAATCTGGCATATCCTGATAGCCTTCAATCCATTTCATCCATTTTACCACAGTTGGCCATGTAATTCTTAATGATTTTGAGCCTACGACTAGCCCAAAATGACCGCAATGTAACTCAACTTCATATATACGCGTATTCGGTGCCGCTTTTTTAATGGCTCGTACTGAAGGAACACGGGCGAAATCATCCGTTGTGCCTACAAAATAAAGTATGGGGCAACGGATATCTGCTAGTGAAACCGGCTGTTTATTAATAACCAGTCCTCCAGTTACCATCCGGTTTTTTACAAGAACGTCTTCAAAAAATTTTTGTAATGCAGGCCCTGGCCATGCGACAAACCCTTCACCTGCAAGGAAACGCCGTCTCGGCTCTCTTTCAATAAGAGCATTCCGATCATGCAAAATAGCAAAAAACTCAATCACCTGTTTGATTTCTTTTCTTCCGCTTAATACTTTAAATCCTGCACTTGAAAGGGTTCCGGGCAACCCTTCAAAATAAGACAACGGTTTTGAAAGAATTTTGGATGTTCCGTCCAAGATTTTTTCCACGACTTTATCTACGACTTTTGGAATATTTTTATGTAAATCAACAGGGCTGCCGAAG
>PDZT01000023.1 GCA_002753105.1 Deltaproteobacteria bacterium YD0425bin50
ACTTCTAACTCCCGAAAAAAGTGGGAATCCGGAAATTCTGGATTCCTGCTTAATACAACAATAATAAAAAAGTGCAAAGGTAGTTCCAAATATTTTTCCAATAATTATACCAACCTCATACCTGCTATTTTTATGGCACATCTATGATACCCACGAGGGAAAAGTCGTTCCAATTCATCTAAATCGATCTGATTATCGCCACAACATTCATAAATGGTTGGAATTTGTTTATTTTTTTCATAATATGATCTTAGATATTTAATAATTTTCCAATGTTTTTCAGAAAGCCCACGGGCTAAACCCATTTCATATGCTTTGTGTATGGCAAACGTCTCATCCCATTGTGAAAAATCAATTAAAAAGCCATTCACATCGACCTGATAGACTTTGTCTTCACGAGAATTCAGTTCAATTTTGGGTTTTACATTTTCCGGTGGTGGACTTGCATAAGGGTCTTTATAGCAATAAGAGCTAAATATATTTGTTTTATATGTAATACCTGCAAGTAAGCAAACACCTCGTTGGTATCCCGAAGGAAAAAGTTCTTTTAATTTTAAAAATGACAATTGATTATCCCTACAGGTTTCATACACTAGCGGACATATACCCTCTTTTTCAAAAGCGTTACGAATATAGCGAATTATTTTCCAATGTTCTTCTGTAAGTCCATTATTTATACTTAATAAAGATGCCATACCAATTGCGAAATTTTCATCCCAAGATGCAGCGTCTATTAAAAAATTTTGTACATCTACCTGATATGTTTTATTTCCGAAGGTTATTGATTTCATACATTGTCTCCTTTCTGTATTCACAATTCAACCAAATTGAAATAACCATGCTTAATAAATAAAGATTCAGCAAAAAAAATACCAATGATCACATCTACATACAATATAGCAATCACTATCTAAATCTGTCAGTAAATTTAACAAGCTGTAAAATATAATTGAGTTTAAATGGATGATATATGTGCTTTATAGATTATGCAAGGAAGATATTGAAATTGTTGAATCAGTGAGTTAGAAGTAAACTAAACTAAGGAATTTTAAAAGACAAGGGTATCTATGGTAAAAACAGCTTCATTCTGTCGAACAGAATTATTGAAAGCAACCGATCTCACATTGCTGAGTATGGAACAGGAGCATATTGATCATGTTCTTGAAATTGAAAAGATTTCTTTTGATTTACCATGGAACTCTCAGATGTTTAAAGAGGAATTTGTTCTTTCATATTCACATCATTTTGTTTTATATGTAGAGAATAAACTGGGAGGGTATATATGTTTTCATACAGTAGTAGATGAATTAGAAATTTTACGCATTGCGGTTCACCCTTGTTTTCGACGACAAGGTATTGGGACTCATCTCATGCAAATCTGCTTTCAAATAGCATTTGATCATGATATAGATAACCTATTTTTAGAAACACCCTGTTCAAATAGTCAAGCAATTGAATTTTATCAACAATTGGGTTTTACCGTGATCGGTAAACGACCTAATTATTACCAATCTTATACAACCATAAACGCGCAATCAATAATGGCACAAGATGCAGTTGTTATGCGTAACTCATTAAAAAAAACAAAGAACATGAACAAGGAGATTAATCATGGCAAAACGAACACCACTTATTGCAGGTAACTGGAAAATGAATAAAACTGTACAAGAATCTGTTGAGACCGCTCAAGCACTTATCCCCCTTATTTCTGATGTTACTGGAAGAGAAATCCTAATTGCCCCCCCTTTTACATCTCTTGCGATGGTCGCTCAAACTGTGAAAGGCAGCTTAATCAACGTCGGTGCACAAAATATATTTTGGGAAAAAAGCGGTGCTTTTACTGGTGAAATAGCTGGGAATATGCTTGTTTCAGCAGGTTGCAGCTATGTGATTATTGGTCATTCTGAAAGACGTCAATATTTTGGAGAAACGGATGAAACAGTGAATAAAAGAATCAAAGCGACGCTTAGTGTCCAGTTAATCCCTCTGGTTTGTATTGGGGAAACTGAGCAGGAAAGAGAATCTCAAAAAACATTTTCAGTACTCGATACCCAGATAGTCAACGGTTTAAAGAACTTTTCTATGGATGACCTGTGTAAACTCGTGATTGCCTATGAACCTGTATGGGCCATTGGAACTGGTAAAACAGCCACGGAGAATCAGGTACAAGAAGTTCATGAATACATCAGAAAATTTTTAACAAAGCAATATTCTGCTTCTGTTTCTGATACTGTGAGAATACTCTATGGTGGTAGCGTTAAAGCAGACAACATTGATCGAATCATGGCGCTTCCTGATGTCGATGGCGTACTTGTTGGCGGTGCAAGTTTAGATGTGAAGGGTTTTAACCGAATTATTCATTTTAACTAGTTCTATGGGTAAGTAACAAGGGATCATGATCCCTTGTTACGTGATCGGCCTATGCTTTATTATTACCTCGACGTAAAATTTATAACATCATGAAATACTTCTGTATTTTGGTTTATGTGAGTCTGGATTTCTAAAAGTTTGACCCGTCCATCATTTAAAAAAAATTCAGGAAGAAGTGAATATAGGGCGGCTTGATCCTTACAGCAATCATAAGCGATAGTTGCTTCTTTAGCCGTATGCCACGCAGAAAATGGTTGTGATGTAATGAAATAAGTATTCAGTTCTGGAAGTTGTGCTGAACCATCAATCATTTTGAAAATTCCGCCTCCATGATTGTTCAAAACGATGATACGCAGATTCTTGGGTAATGACGGTTGCCATAATGCATTTCTATCGTAAAAAAATGACATGTCTCCAATGATTAACGTTACAATCGCTGATGTACAGAATGCATGTCCAACCGCAGTACTTAACGTTCCATCAATGCCGGAAGTTCCACGATTTGCAAATATCTCAATACTGTTCTCATCCAATCCAATCCAGTTCGCATAACGGACAGCCATGCTATTGGCTAAATGGAGAATGCTTTTTTGTGGAAGATGTTTTAAAATGAGATATACAGCTAAAAATTCTGAGAAAACATCTGTGTTGGAAAAGAAGCGATGTATATAGGGTAGTGCTTTGCCTTCTGCTTCATACCACAATTGGGTTTTGATATGTTGATGGCCTTCAGGATGACACCAGCGTTTGGAGAGTTCGGAGAAAAAATAGGCGGGATTAACTCGAATAATCCGTTTTAGAGATTGAAATGTATCCGCCACATCTCCAGCAACCTGAATATGCCAATGGTCTTTAGCTTGATATTTTCTAAGAAATCGCTTTACATATTTTGAAATAACAGATTGCCCGAAGCCAATCAACAGATCAGGTTGAAGCTGTTTTTGCCATGTATTATCTGAATTATATAAAATCAAGTCCATGTGCTTTATAACATGAGGTATGGAATTCAGATTGCTAATGATTTCCCCCATGATTGTTACTGAGGGATATGTGCTTAACAGACTTAACGATTCAATAAGGTGAGGATCGCGTCTTTCCTGCCCACCTAATATTAGGATATGTTTTGACTGTTCAATGTATGTCAACAGTGATTGCCATTGAAGCTCGCTGAGAGTTGGATGAGAATCTTCGACATCAATCCATTTTACTTCATGTGACAACTCAACAAGTTCATCAGCTTTAGGATAAAACGGTTCACGGAATGGGACATTGATATGTACAGGGCCTTTGGGATAGATCGTGCAGGTAATGATTGCATCAGAAATAACGCGGAATGCGTGCCACAGTGCATCCTGATGAGACAGGTCAACCGGTAAAGTATAAGATGCTTTTACATGATTTCCATATAAATTCTGTTGCCGAATGGTCTGACCGTCCAATTGATCAATCCATTCTGGTGGACGGTCAGCAGTAAAAATTATTAGAGGGATATGTTGGTAAAACGCTTCTGCTACGGCTGGACTATAATTTAACCCCGCAGTTCCAGATGTACAGACTAAAACAACGGGATGATTCTGTTGCTGCGCCATGCCTAATGCCATGAATGCAGCCGAACGTTCATCCGTCATAGTATAGCACTGAATTTCTGGATGCCTTGCAAATGCAACAGTTAGCAGAGCGTTTCGTGATCCGGGGGAAAGTACAGCATACTTAATGCCTTTGCGCGCACAGATCGTTACAATATCAATAAAGACTTGAAGCATTATTCTTCGGACATCAGTAAATTATTGAGGATTTTTTAATGGTCCTTGACCTGTTGCTTCAAGTACAGCATGCCAGAGTTTGCCATGTGGCGATACATATTTTCGTTTACCCACAGAAGAATCCATGGGAACATGAACATAGCAATCATTCCAATAGCCTATAATCATTTTTGTTTTACCTGTCATACCAGCATGAACGGCATCACGGCCAAGAAAACTACAAAAAACATGGTCATTTGCATTTGCCGGTAAACTCCGAATCATATAACTCGGATCAATATATTTTAAGGATACATCCATGTTTTTGGATTGAAAGTAAGAATTAATGGTATTTTTTAAAAACATACCAATATCTTTAAGTTTAATATTACCAGAAGGATCTCGTTCTACTTTGTCAGTTTCAAAGTATTTTTGACCTGCACCTTCGGCAACTACAATCACAGCATGTTTGCGTTTTTCAAGACGGTTTTCTAATGCAGCAAGTAATCCATTAGGCCCTTCCAAATCAAAATCGACTTCTGGAATTAATACAAAATTGACATCCTGCTGAGCTAATGCAGCAGTTGCAGCAAGAAAACCCGAATACCTTCCCATCAATTTAATTAATCCAATGCCATTGGGATATCCTTCCGCTTCATTATGTGCGCTTTTAATGGCTTGGGTAGCAACGTCAACCGCAGTATCAAACCCAAACGATCGGGAAACCAGATAAATATCATTGTCAATGGTTTTGGGAATACCGATCACACTTATCTTTAAACCACGTTTAAAAATTGTATCTGCAATACGACTAGCAGCCATCAGTGTTCCATCACCGCCTACCGTAAATAAAATTCCAATATTCATTCGTTCAAGGCAATCCACAATTTCATCCACATCCTGAGCGCCTCGCGAAGAACCCAGAATCGTTCCACCCATATCTAAAATATTAACAACCTTATCTGGACGCAATTCATATACATTATGACCAAATTCAGGAATAAACCCTTGAAATCCATATCTTATCCCATAAATATGTTGCACGCCATATCGATGATACAATTCAAGTACAATGGATCGAATAATATCATTCAGCCCCGGGCATAACCCGCCACAAGTAACAATGGCACATTTTAATTTGCTAGCATCGAAAAAAATTTTTCGACGCGGACCAGCTAATTCAAATGAAGCCGGTTCTTTGCCGCTTCGAATTAAGCTTAAAATACGATCTGCATGGACATCAAGCATAATACGATCAGAATCAGAAATAAACTGCTGTTTTGTTTCGCTTTTATCAAACATTTCAATCGGCGATGTTATTTTTGGTGTTCCTAATGTTAAAATTCGGGTTTCAATGGTTTCTGTGGAAAATAAAATTTCTAAGTCTTCGTTATAATTCATAAGAAGCCTCTTCTATTACAGGTTATTGATCAATGATAAACGCATTCGTTCTATATTACAAATCCGTTCCATAAAATTTAAAAGCGCCTTTTCCAAGTATTTCATGTAAATGGAGTGTTCCTTTAATCTTTTTTTCTTTATCTACAACAGGTAAAACCGTAATCTGATATTGTTCCATGATATTTAATGCGTCATATACAGGCGCATCTGGAAGAATCATTTTTGGAGTTTTGGTCATGATATCATCAACTATTTGTGTAGTTACAGTTACATGCTGCGCAATAAAATGACGAATATCCCCATCTGTAATTAATCCTATCAGGGTAAGGTCTTCTTCAGTAACAAATACAACACCTAACCGATAGGCATCCATAATGCGTATTGCTTCAATTAAAAGGCTCTGTTTCTTCAATATGGGAATATATTCGTCAGTTAGCATTAAGTCTTTGACTTGACATGATAAGCGCTGACCTAAATTCCCACCGGGATGAAATTTTTTAAAATCTTTAGAATTAAACTGTTTTTTATTGATAAGAACAACGGCTAATGCATCTCCTATCGCCAACAATGCAGTAGTGCTTGTGGTGGGTGCAAGCCCAAGAGGACATGCTTCTTTAGGCACATGAACATCAACAACCAAATCACTCATCTTTGCAAGCGTTGATTGATAATTTCCTGTAATCGCTATGATTTTACATCCAAGACTACGGATATTCGGTATTAACTGAATTAATTCCTGAGTTTCGCCGCTGTTTGATAGCGCCAAAAAAACATCATCTTTACAAACCATGCCAAGATCGCCATGCATGGCTTCAACAGGATGTAAAAAAATTGATTTAGTTCCTGTACTGTTCAAGGTTGCAACAATTTTTTTTCCGATTAAGCCAGATTTTCCAATGCCACCAATGACCACACGGCCTTTGCAATCGGATATATACTGAGCCATTTCAGTAAATTCATGACCAATATGGTCCATTAAATATAAAATACCTTCTGCTTCAGTTTTTAAGACAGTTTTTGCCTCTTCAATCATCATAGGTCTTCTTTGTTGGATTTTGAATGATAATTTGTATTACTTGAAGTGTCAGACATGAAACATGCTACCTGTTCTTAAATGAATCCAAGAGCTATTTCAAGATATTTTTCTATATTTAAAATTTGTTGGAGCAAAGCAACCTTTTATGTTAAAAGAAAAGTCCCATTGTCACGAAAGAAGAAAAATAACTGAATTATAAGCATACACCATTAACCTATCCATAAAATAGAGAAAAATAAGGAGTAAAGTATAAGTGAACTGCAAAAGAGGGATTCTGCTGTATGATCAACTGGCTTGTATGGGCGGTGCTGAACGCTTAACTTTAATTCTTTTACAAGAACTAAAACATGCAGAACTTTGTGTTGGTTATGTTGAATCGCCAGATATATTAACACCATATCTATCTGCTATAAAGATACATCAAATTTCTTACAAATCATCCATACCCGGATGGCATATGCTTCATTTATATGAGGATTTTAAACGAAAATCTGGTTTTATAAAAAATTTCGACTGGGTTATATTCAGTGGTGCAGCGGCTCCTATTGCTGTCCATCATCATTTATCTGGAAATAATTATCTATATTGCCATACTATCCCAAGAGTTGCATATGATTTAAAAGACTTTTATTTGAATAAACTCTCACTATGGAACAGACAAATATTAAAGGCATTAATTGCCTATATTCGTTTTCATTATGAAAAAGCTATTGATCAAATGGATATCATTGCGGTGAATTCAAAAAATACGCAGCAAAGGCTTAAACAATTTACAGGTCACGATTCGATTATTATTTATCCGCCCTGTGAAATAGATCGGTTTCAATGGATTAATCAAAACGATTATTATCTTTCAACAGCTAGGCTTGAAGAATTTAAACGGGTAGATATCATCGTGAAGGCATTTATGCGTATGCCAGATAAAAATTTAATTGTTGCATCAGGCGGTCAACAATTAGAAACGCTTCGATCAATGGCTAAACCGTATAAGAATATTCACTTTACAGGATGGATACCTGATCAAACCTTAATTGAGTTAATAGGAAAAGCTATCGCGACCATTTATATTCCAATTGATGAAGACTTTGGGATGTCTCCAATAGAATCGATGGCAGCAGGCAAACCGGTGATTGGAGTTGCTGAAGGCGGACTTTTGGAAAGCATTGTACATGGAGAAACCGGTTTATTGATCAACAGTCCACCTTCAGAAGATGATATTATTAATGCAGTACGCACGCTAACACCCAATTTTGCTAAAACCATGCGTACTGCATGTGAAAACAGAGCTAAGCAATTTTCAAAAGACATGTTTATTCAAAAAATCAAATCTGCTTTTCATATTGGCAATTAAAAAATAGTACAAGTCTAAAATCTTATAGAAAAATTCTGCATGACAATCCTGAAAAAATGTTGCCATTGCCTGTTGATAATGAAATTGAATAAGAATTCAAGAACTGTTATCTGAGATGAAACTTGTCAAAAAAAAGGTTATATTTACCCAATGGTCATATATGCCCCTTTTTTATAGCGGTTCATGACAACCCGATAGTGCTTTTGAAAGTAATTAATACAATAAAATAATAAGGTAGGAGAAATATCCCTGAATGTTTCAACCCTGGCACAAAGATTGAAAGAGTAACAAAGAATGAAACCTATCACTCAAACTTTTAACCGATATCTTTTTTGAAGCGCCAGTGAATTATGGAAAATAAAAGCGGCTTTTCGAACATAGGCGCGGTGGTCGCGGTACGCGGCAGTGTCGTGGATATACGATTCGATGTATATTTACCGCCAATTTACTCGCTCCTTCACGCAGAGAATGGGGAAATCTCCATTGAGGTTTTAGCACAAATCGATGCACATTGCGTGCGTGGTATCGCACTGACCCCCACCCAAGGCCTCTCTCGTGGCACCGTAGTTGAAGACACTGGCGGACCGTTAAAGGCACCGGTCGGCAAGGGTATTATTTCGCGCATGTTCGATGTGTTCGGCAATGCCATCGACCGGGAAGGGGAAGTTTCAAACGTGGCGTGGCGCACCGTTCATCGAGCCCCGCCTCCGCTAGCACGACGATCCACCAAGTCTGAAATTTTCGAGACGGGGATTAAGGTCATCGATGTGCTCATGCCGCTGGAACGCGGCGGAAAGGCGGGACTATTCGGCGGAGCCGGCGTGGGCAAGACGGTCTTGCTCACCGAAATGATCCATAACATGATCGGGCAGCAAGAGGGCATCAGCATTTTCTGTGGCATCGGCGAACGTTGTCGGGAAGGTGAGGAGCTTTACCGTGACATGAAGACTGCCGGCGTGCTGCCGAACATGGTGATGGTTTTTGGCCAGATGAACGAACCGCCGGGAAGCCGTTTCCGTGTAGGCCACGCCGCGCTGACAATGGCCGAATATTTCCGGGACGACGAGCACCGCGATGTGTTACTGCTGATCGACAATATTTTCCGGTTCATTCAGGCCGGATCGGAAGTGTCCGGCTTGATGGGGCAGATGCCGTCGCGTCTAGGCTATCAGCCTACGATGGGAACTGAGTTAGCCGGGTTGGAGGAGCGCATCGCCAACACCGATACCGGTGCCATCACCTCAATTCAGGCGGTGTATGTGCCGGCTGACGATTTCACTGATCCGGCAGCGGTGCACACCTTCTCGCATCTCTCCGCGTCGATAGTGCTCTCGCGAAAGCGGGCCGGTGAAGGTCTTTATCCGGCCATTGACCCGTTGCAGTCCAGTTCCAAAATGGCCACGCCGGGAATCGTCGGTGATCGGCATTATCGCCTCGCACAGGAAATTCGGCATACGCTTGCGCAATATGCGGATCTCAAGGACGTCATATCTATGCTCGGTCTGGAGCAGCTTTCGCCGGAGGACCGCGACGTGGTTTCCCGCGCCCGCAGGTTGGATCGCTTTTTCACCCAGCCCTTTTTCACGACCGAAAAATTCACCGGCCTTAAAGGAAAGCTCGTTAACCGCAAGGACGCACTGGACGGATGTGAGAGAATCCTGCGCGATGAATTCAATGACTACCCGGAGAGGGTGCTCTACATGATCGGGTCAATTGACGAAGCGAAGCGAAAAGTGAACTCCGTCAAGACTACAGCTAACGCCGAACCTAAGTCGAAGCCAAAGCCCGAGCCGAAACCTGAACCGGAGGTCGCACATGCAGCCGACATTCATGAATCTTAAAGTGCTTCTGCCGTTCCGGATATTCATCGAGAAAACCGACGTGATGCGTATCGTTGCGGAGACCCATGAGGGATCGTTTGGAATTTTACCACACCGACGGGACTGCGGCGCGGCGATCGCGCCCGGGATTCTAATATACGAAACCGAAACGGAGGGCGAGGCCTATGTTGCCGTGGATGAAGGGGTTCTGGTCAAGACCGGATTGGACGTGCTCGTTTCGGTGCGCAACGCCATTGGAGGAACGGACCTTGGTCAATTACGCGATTCGGTGGAGCGGGAGTTTCTGAACCTGAACGAACAGGAGCAGAGCGTCCGTTCGGTGATGGCGAAAATGGAAAGCGGTTTTATTCGCCGATTGGTGGAGTTTCAACATGAGTGAAAAATCGAAAATCAAGTGCACGAAAGACCCTGCTGCCTTTTGTCGGGAGGTCGGCACGAAGGCGACCCGCAAGCTAAAGGCGCGGCGTAACGCCGCACAAGGCGTCTGGTTTGGATTTGGCATGATGGGACTTATTGGCTGGTCAGTGGTGATTCCGACGCTGCTCGGTGCGACGCTGGGTATCTGGTTAGACAACCACCATTCAGGAAGCCATTCATGGACGCTGATGCTGCTGCTTATCGGCCTGATCATCGGCTGTTTTAATGCCTGGCATTGGGTAGCCAAGGAAGACAAGGCAATGCGAGAGGAACAGGAGGATAATGATGAATGAAACGTTGCGTCTGGCGCCGGTTTTGGTGACGGGCGTTTTGCTTGGGGTAATGTTTTTCGGCGGCCTTTGGTGGACGACTCGCAAGGGCTTTTCGTCTAAACAGCCGGCACTTTGGTTCTTCGGCAGCCTGCTGTTACGGATGGGCATTGCTTTGGCTGGATTTTACTTTGTTTCCGGCGGTCATTGGGAGCGGCTGCTGGTATGTCTCCTTGGATTTGTGACGGCCCGCCAAATTGTTATACGGTTCACCGGCTCGACGGTCGGCCACCCCAACTCCCCAGCGAAGGAGTCCGGTCATGCGTCTTAGTCCTGACCAGATCATCTTCTGGCAATCCGGGTTTTTCAAACTCAACGCCACAATTGTGTTCACATGGGGTCTGATGCTCGTGCTGGCCTTAGGCGCGAAGTTGATCACACGTAAACTTTCCACCGATTTGAAACGTTCCCGCTGGCAGAACCTTCTGGAAATCGTCGTCACCCGAATCTTGCAACAAATTGAAGAGGTGGGCCTGGGTGATCCGAGGAAATATCTCGGCTTTCTAGGTACGCTCTTCCTGTTTGTCTCTGCCGCCAGTCTCTGCACCGTCATACCAGGCTACGAGCCGCCGACCGGGTCGCTCTCGACTACGGCAGCACTCGCACTGTGCGTGTTTGTGGCCGTGCCGTTCTTCGGCATCCAAGAGCAAGGAGTGAGCAAATATCTAAAGTCCTATATGGAACCGACGTTCATCATGCTGCCGTTTAACATCATCAGCGAAATTTCGCGCACCCTGGCCCTGGCTGTCCGTCTGTTCGGCAACATGATGAGCGGGGCGATGATCATCGGTATCCTGCTCACCATTACACCCTTCATTTTCCCGATCATCATGACGGCACTCGGTCTGCTCACCGGCATGGTGCAAGCTTACATTTTCAGCATTCTGGCATCGGTTTACATCGCAGCCGCCACGCGCATACGCAAGCCCAAGCCTGAAACCGAGGCCAATGAGTGAAACATATAGACTTTCAGATAAATAATTTCACGGCGTTATCGGTCGGAGATATACTAAAATGTATTATCTCCTCCCTCTAGCCTTGTGAAATGAATTATCTGAAATCTGAAAGTCTATAAACTACCAAGAAAGGAGACACTATGGACAACATGACGATTATCGCTGTAGCATCAATTGTTATCGCCGGTATCACCACCGGTTTCGGCACAATGGGGCCTGCGCTGGCAGAAGGGAGGGCGGTCGCAACGGCGCTAAGTTCGTTGGCCCAGCAGCCAGATGCCTCCGCAACGATCACCCGGACCTTGTTCGTGGGATTGGCAATGATCGAATCTACTGCCATTTACTGCTTCGTGGTCTCGATGATTCTGATCTTCGCCAACCCGTTCTGGAATCATGTCATCGCCCAAGCTACAGGAAAGTAAAGCTATGCTAATAGATTGGTTCACGATCGGAGCACAGACGCTCAATTTTCTCATCCTGGTGTGGTTGATGAAGCACTTTCTTTACAAGCCCATCCTCCATGCCATTGATGAGCGAGAAAAACGGATTTCCGCGGAACTCGCGGACGCCGACGCCAAAAAGGCAGAAGCCCAAAAGGAACGCGACACGTTCCAGCTCAAAAATGAGGAGTTTGACAAGCAACGCACCGCGCTATTGAGAAAAGCGACGGACGAGGCGCAAGCCGAACGTCACAGGCTCCTTGAGGAAGCGCGGAAGGCGGCCGATACCTTGAGTTCAAAGCGGCAGGAAACGTTGAGAAACGAAATACAGAACTTACATCAAATAGTTAGCCGCTGGACACAGCAGGAAGTGTTTGCCATCGCGCGAAAGGCGCTGAAGGAACTCGCTACGACGAGTTTAGAAGAACGCTTGGGCGAGGTATTCACGCGTCGTTTGCGAGAGATGGACGGACGGACGAAAGAAGACCTCGCCAAGGCCATTAAGACAACATCTGAACCCGCCCTCGTACGCAGCGCCTTTGACCTGCCCGCTGAGCAACGCACGTTAATTAAAAATGCGCTCAACGAAACCTTCTCGGCTGAAATCCACGTCCAATTCGAGACCTCTCCAGACTTGATCAGCGGCATTGAACTCACCACGAATGGACAAAAGATCGCGTGGAGCATCTCGGATTACCTCGCGTCACTGGAAAAGGGCGTTGAAGAACTTTTAAAAGAGAAGTACCAGCCTGATATAAAGGAGCATTGAAATGAAAGCGTCGCCAAACATGCAACCTGAGAGCCTCCAGAACGTATTCGACAGCGCGTTTACCGAAATAAGCCAAATGCGTGAATCTTTCACCCCGCAACTGACGTCTCGGGAGGTAGGCACGATTATCAGTGTCGCTACCGGAATCGCCAAGGTATCTGGGCTTCCCTGCGTTGGATTTGATGAATTGGTGACGTTTCCCGACAATGTGCTCGGCATTGCGTTCAACCTGGACGCTGACGAAATCGGCGTTGTTCTGCTCGGCGAATATTGGCATCTGCATGCGGGAGATGAAGTCCGGCGCACGGGAAGGGTCATGGACGTGAACGTAGGTGATGGATTGCTGGGGCGCGTCATAGACCCGCTCGGTCGGCCACTTGATGGCAACGGGCCTGTGGCCGCAAGTCGACGTCTTCCCATAGAACGCTACGCCGCGCCCATCATGGACCGAGATCCTGTTACGGTGCCTCTCCAGACCGGCATCAAAGTTATCGATGCGCTCATTCCCGTTGGGCGCGGCCAGCGCGAGTTGATTCTCGGCGACCGCCAGACGGGCAAGACTACCATTGCTATCGATACCATCCTCAACCAGTGCGACCAGCAGGTGGTGTGCGTTTATTGCGCCATCGGTCAACGCGCGTCCGCCGTAGCCAAGGCTGTGGCAACCTTGAGGGAAAAAAGAGCGATGGATTACACCGTTATCGTCGTGACCGAAGGCAATGATCCTCCGGGTCTCGCTTACATCGCGCCCTACGCTGCGACTAGCATCGCGGAGTTTTTCATGGAAGCGGGTCGGGATGTGCTGATCGTTTACGACGACCTCACCCATCATGCGCGCGCATACCGCGAACTGTCTCTCTTGCTTCGCCGTCCGCCCGGTCGCGAAGCGTTTCCCGGAGACATCTTTTATATCCACTCCCGTCTGCTCGAACGGGCAACGCATTTGCGCAAGGAACTCGGCGGCGGGTCACTCACTGCTCTTCCCATCATCGAGACCGAAGCACAGAATATTTCCGCCTATATTCCGACCAACCTGATTTCCATCACGGATGGACAGATATACCTCTCGCCGTCGCTGTTCGAATTGGGTGTGCTGCCCGCGGTCGATGTCGGAAAATCCGTTTCGCGTGTCGGAGGCAAGGCGCAACGTGCAGCCTACCGCGCGGTGGCTGGCGATCTCAAGCTTGGCTACGCACAGTTTGAGGAACTCGAAACTTTTTCCCGGTTCGGCGCCCGCTTGGATGAAGATACCCGCAAAATCATCGAACACGGACGGCGAATTCGCGCCTGCCTCAAACAGCCTGAACTTTCTCCTGTGCCTGTGATTGCGCAAATCGCCGTACTACTGGCATTGTCTGCCGAACTTTTCGACCGAGTGCCGCTTGACCGAATGCTGGAAGCCGAGACGGCCCTGCGCACATCGGCGGCGGATATACCGGCGGAGGTGTGCAAGCGACTGGACACCGCCGAAAAATTGAGCGACGAAGATCGTGAAACAATTATTCGCATCGCCGGCAAAACGCTCGAAGCGTTCTTACCCATCCCGGCTGCCAAGTCTTAAGCCGGAGACGGAGCTGGAGCCGAATCAAGAAACCGAAGCCGATTGATAAGGCGCTATAGCTTTCCAGAAAAAAATTTTGGTGCGCGTTATCGGTCGCGGAGATGATCGCACAAATAATCAACATAGGAGACAAGAAATGACACAAATACAGACCGATGCAAAGCGGTTTTTTCGTGCTATCGATGACGCGGGACTCCAGCACTCTTTTTGGCCGTCAATCCTGCCATTGCTACGGGTGACGACACCGGAGGAGTCATGAGCGAGACCACGGCGAGTCTTCGCAGCAAGATCATCGGCGCTCGGGATATTCAATCCGTCGTCCGCACGATGAAGGCCGTGGCCGCATCCAGTATCGGACAATACGAAAAATCGGTGAGCGCTCTGGCCGACTACTATCGCACGGTGGAGCTGGGGTTGGGCGTATGCATGCGGGAAAGCCGGCTGGATCCCTTGATTACAGAACGGCAAAAGCAAACAGTTCCAAGTGCGATCGGCGCGGTTGTGTTCGGTTCAAACCAAGGACTGGTGGGACGGTTTAACGATGTGGTGGCCGATTATGCGATCAATACGCTGGCAGCTTTGACGGCCAAGCCTGCGATCTGGGCGGTCGGCGATCGCGTTCATGCGCGCATGACAGACGCTGGCATGCCGTTGTTAGGAGTTTTCACCGTGCCGCACTCCGTCAAGGCCATCACCCCGCTCGTCGGGCAGATTCTCATGGAGAGCGAGGCGCATCGCAGCCGGACTGAAATCGTTGAACTCCATCTCTTCTACAACCGCCCCACGTCCGGACCGGTGTATGCGCCTGTCAGTCAACGATTGTTGCCGCTTGACGAAAACTGGCGACGTAATCTGGCCGTGCTTGACTGGCCGACGGGAAATTTGCCCGAGGTTATAGGCAACGGCAATACGACATTGCGGGCGCTTATCCGGGAATATCTTTTTGTCTCGCTCTTCCGGGCATGCGCAGAATCCCTTGCGAGCGAGAACGCAAGCCGCCTGGCGGCGATGCAACGCGCCGACAAAAACATCGACGAATTGCTGGTGAACCTCAACAGAACATATCATCGTTTGCGCCAGAGTGGCATCGACGAAGAACTCTTCGACGTCATCTCCGGGTTCGAAGCACTGAGTTTAAAGTAATATTGCCATTAAACTAAAGATGTAGGGGCGTGCAATACGCCCCTACAAAACTGGCAATACGATGACCTAAGTATGCCTCTAAATCTTGCTAAAAACATGTGAAACCAGACTAAACTAAAAATTCCACGTTACCCCCAATTTAACCAGTGTTTTTTGCCATGCTAACTGGGCACTTTCTGAATTTTCTATGACAAGATATTGAAAATCTGAATCGATGATGTTCTCCCAGTGAAAAAATATATTCACTTTTTTGTCAAATAGACTTTTGTCAAATGACATGCTTCCAATGAAAAACGAATCACCTAAATTGGTTTTAAATCCTTTTCCTTCATCCTGATGAACATAGTGAAGTCCTAACTGGTATCTCCATCCAGATGAGTGAACATATGTTACGCTTGATCCAAGATCATGATCTAATCGTTCTCTATCTGGATCAATCGGGTTGACTTGGCGGAGTTCATATATCAGTGCCAAAGCTAGTTCATGGGTAATTAACGTTTCCAAGGTTACATTAAAACCATCTGTTGATTCTTCCCGCCATGTTTCTGCTTCTGGATGTGAAGCAAAATTTCCGGGATATTGCCTATCCCGTCTATATAGAGTTGCAGTTGAAAAGACTTGAGAATGCCATTGTTTATCCCATGCAAATCCGTAATATTCTGTTAATGTTCCTGAATTCGTTCCTGTTATTGTTGAGAACCCGGCAACTTCAACAGGTTGCAATGTACCGCTCAGATAATCAGGCTGGAGTTCCTGAAAATATCCAATTCGGAACGTGTCCTGAGCACTTAAATTCCATGCGAGTCCTGCATGGGGCAGAGTCCGTTTTTTTCTGTAATCCTTTCCTGCTGTATCTCTCCAAACGCCATCCAGTTGACAATAGGCAAGCCCCAAATCCGCATAAATTCCTACAGGTAATTTCCATATATCACGGAAATACACGCGTTGCTCGTCATTATGTGAGTTAGGTAAACTGCGGTTGTAGCGCTGACCTGAAAGCCAGTCCACGTCATACTTGACTTCCTGATCAATATAAGATTTACCTGAGGTGTTTTTCCAACTCATCCCCAAACTCAAATTGTGATTTGAAATTTTAAATAATTCAAGAAGTTCTGCCCGCCATGTTTCAGTATCACTATTTATTTTTGACACAATGTATTCTGGAAGTTTGAAAGCCATATTCATGCGTTGAAACTGTGTAAATGTATCAGAATCTGAACCACTGTATTGTACCAAACAGAGTAAATCCATTCCGGGCTTTTGTTTCCAATGATATCCTATGTTTCCAGCCCAATAATCCTTTTTTATATCTTGATCTCTTCGTTTAATATCTAAGTCCTGCCATGGACGTAAATCTTTGTCATGGATATAGTCACCTACGAAATCCGCAAGCACTTCATGGTCTGAAACAACAACTGATTTTACATTCAGGCTTCCCAACCCGTACCATCTGCCTGTGCCATCAATTGGCCCATCAGTCGTATTATATTTACCTGCAGCATGAAAAGCGACTTGACGATTACCGCCATTAATATCGCCTAAACCAGTCCATGTGCCATCATTACCGCCAACGGCTGAAATACTACCAGCAATCTTTGGTATTTCTAAAAGGTCTTGATATTCATTATAACTGATGTAGGTGTTTGCATTGACGGGTTTTAGTAATTCAGACCGTTTGATATCTCCAAGAGTTGACGCATCTACTTGTTTTAAGCCCACTGCTTCAGAAGCTCTGAACAAATACGCGCTGCTATTGGCCTGATCATCCCATACCGCTAAATTGCCTTTTGAGCGCGCCCATTTATGTAATCCCATTTCAGAAAGCGACCATGCAAGACTGACATTTTTGGCTGCCTTGTCTTGATCCAATAAAAACCGTGAACGGCTCATCAATCGGTTATCGTTAAGCTGTAGTGCTTTTTCCAAAGACAAAACGCCCTCACCGGGACGATAATTATCTGTAAATAAGGTAGCTAAATACATATACGGTGATGGATCCAGTGGGTCTAATTCTGAAGCACGTTTAAATTCTATTTCTGCTTCTTCTCGTTCACCTCTTGCATACAAGCCTTTCCCAAGGTAATTGTGCGGATAGGCAGCAAGCGGGTCTAACAGACATGCTTTTTCCATATTTTCAAGTCCTGCTTCAATCTGATTTTCGCTATACAACGCAATCCCTAAACCGACATAAGCATATGCCATATCAGGATATTGCTGAATTGCATTATTAAAATATGTTTTGGCTTTTTCTGTATCCAATTGAATTAATGCCACATACCCATGCAGCATATCAATTCTGGCATCCTTTTGACCTGAAAATTGTTGAATATGTGTTGCTGCTTTATCAACTTCATCAAGACCTAAAAATAATTCAACAGTCCTTAATAAGGCTGGAACAGAATTTGGATCTATACTGGAAGCAGTTTTGGCATGAACTAAAGCCTCTTCAAATTGACCTTTTGTTTGAAGAATGGTTGCCAAGGCAACATGGGGAGTTGCACGGGAAGGGGCTTGAGTTACTGAGACTTGAGCGAGTTTTAAAGCACCTTCAATATCGTTTTGAGCAAGTAATGTCATAGATTGTTGGGCAGATGCAACTGCGTCTTTTTCACTGGCAACTGCAATATCCATATCTTTTGGGCCGGTAATTTCAGGCGTAATTAAAAGCCACTGAACTGCATTTTCTGGTTTCACAAGCGTTACCACCTGAGGTGCACTACCTGTTTTGATTATCGCACTTTGGCCCCGGGCGATAGCCGATTCTCCGAAACCATTTGCACATAAAACATTTCCTTCCAATACCGTGACTTCACTTTGACCATCATCATTTACTGAAATGGCCATTTCTGTACCCCGAATACTCGCTGTGATCACCGGTGTTTCAAATACAGGCTTAGGTCCTTTTCGTTTATTTCTAAACCATAAATTCCCTTTTTCTAGAAGGTAATGACCCTTTTGTTCAGGTGCTTCCCCGGGTGATGATCCTGATTTTTTTAAACATAATAAAGAACCTGATCGTAAACGGACTTGAGAATGATCATTTAACAAGAGTGCTGCATTACCATCATTGCCAACACGAACACATGTACCTTCAGGAAATTCCATCAATAATGTGGCTGGTTTCCAGTTTATCCCGCCATCTTCTGAATATTCAATGTTTCCTTTAGCTGAAATCAGTTTTCCTGCAAAAGTGGCTGCCTGAGATACATTTATTGAAACCCAAAAATACATCCCACAAAAAATTAAACCTAACATGGGTGTTGATACTCTTTTTACAAATTGAGCATGTTTCATAGGTATTGACCTCCTTTATACGCGTTCGGTTAATTAATCTTATTAACACTATTTATATGTTATTTACTTGTCATAATCCATACGCCATCCCAATCTTTCGGCGGTGGTTCCATTTCAAAGATGTTTACTCTTTCCATAAAAACGATTGATGGCCCATCATTCGGATCAACTGCAAGCGCAGATCGAAATGCCTGACGTGCCTCTTCCCATCGCTGCTTTCTGTAGGCTTCAAGTCCTTTATGAAATTCGGTAATTATAGTTAATTTTTTTTCAGAAATATTTCCTTCAGCAATCAACTCGTATATTTGGATTGGTTTTGCTTTTCCTTTGACTCGAACATAATCGAGTTCTCTACATACAAAATTATCGCCAGCACCCATGCGTGTACTTTCACTAATCACAATAAATACTTTATAAGATTTTGTGATTCCTTCAAGACGAGAAGCGAGATTGACCTCATCACCAATGACTGTATAATCAAAACGTTTATTTGAACCGATATTCCCAACAACCATATCTCCAGTATTAATGCCGATACCAATTTTGGGGGTAGGTAGTCCAATTGCTTCCCATTCCGGATTCAGGCTTGCCAAAGAGTCAATCATTCCGACTGCCGTTCTACAGGCAAATTTTGCATGATCTGCGTAAGGAATCGGTGCGCCAAAAATAGCCATAATTGCATCGCCAATGTATTTATCTAAGGTGCCGTGATAATCAAACACTTTATCGGTCATAGAGGTTAAATAACTGTTTAACAAGGCAACCAACTGTTCAGGGATGAGCTTTTCCGATAGAGTTGTAAAATTTCGAATATCAGAAAATAAAACGCTTAATTGACGTTTTTGGCCACCTAACTTGAGCAGTTCTGGATTGCGTAATACTTCATTCACAACATCTGGTGCGACATATTGACTGAAAGCGCCTTTTAACTGCTTTTTTTCTTTAATACTCGCCCGATACTCCATAAACCCCAACCATAACCCGCTGCAAACAGTTGCATTGACCGTAGGAACAATATCGATGACCAATCCGCTCACTAAAAACAAAATTAATGAAACCGCACCTAATCCCAATGTAATCAATACAGTGCTTGATACAAGAAGTATCGGTCGTTTCCTTGAAAAAAAAGGGATAAAAATCAACACTAAAAATAAACCCACTAACCATGCTTTTGTGTAATAACGTAATGGGCAATGGTTAAGTAACGTGTTCAGCGCATTTGCATGAATTTCAACGCCAAACATGGGTTTTCGTGTAAAGCTAAAAAAAGGGGTAGGAAATGCATCTACTGCGCGTTCAATTTCAACTGCTGTATCTGAGGCAAATCCAATCAGTACAATTTTATCTTTGATAAGCTCTTTTGGAACCGCATCAATCAGTACCTGATAATAAGATTTGATTTGCATGCTTCCTGTGGGGCCGATAAAATCAATCAGAAAGCTTGAATTATCATCGCTATTATTAATATTATTTTTGTAATATCCTGAAATTTGAGCAGCAGCGAGTGATAACGTAGGTATTGAGCCAATTTTTTGCATACCATGTCGTATAAATCCATCAGAGTCAGGCCAAAAATTAACCAAGGCAACACTTGCAGCAGATTCAGCAAATAGGGGTAAGGGTTCAATTGTTCGGGTTTCGCTAAAGTCTTGTCGTTTTATTTGGGAAATCGTTTTTCCAAAAATAACATTGCCAGCCTTACGTGCAGCATCAGCTAAAGCCTGATCATCTTCAGGGTCTTCAGATGGTTCAACAAACATAATATCAAACGCAATCGCTTTTGCACCAAGACTGCTTAATTTTTCAATAAGTTGAGCATGAAGAGTTCTTGGCCATGGCCAATGCAGACCAATCTCACTAAACGAAGGTTCATCAATAGCGACGATGAGGATATTATCTGGAGGTTCTTGAGAACCACGAAACAAATATAAAAAATCGAGCCATTTAAAACTTAGGGTTTGCCCGGGGCCAGTGATGGGGACAATGATAAAAATGGCCAATGGTAATAATAAATTGATTATTAAAAAAACAAGATGTTGAATATGTTCAATTCGAATTTTCTGGCTTTTCATAATCTTTCAACCTTAATTTATGTAATAATTGCATAATTGTTTGCCTTTCTCAATTAAAATATGATAGTTACAAATTATCCTAATAGTATTCAATTCATGATTCATTTAAAAATAATTACTTCAGACTTTTTATATAGTTGATGAGGTAAACATAAGACGTGAAATCAACAGACCATCTTTCATACCTTCAATCCTATATCAATAAAATTCCAGCCCTTCCGTCAACAGTGACCAAAGTTATTCAATTATGTAATCATGAAGCAACTACCCCAATGGATTTAAAAAAAATTATTAGTCTTGATCCAGTACTTACCGGAAAAATACTTCAACTTATTAATTCTGCATACTATGGATTCTCCCAAGAAATAACCTCTCTTGTGAGTGCCATAATTATGATGGGTATGAACACAGTTAAACATCTTGTACTCAATATGGCCATTTTGAGTACCTTAAATCGATTAACGCATCCATTCGCTTTAAATTTGGATAAGTTCTGGGCACATTCATTAGGTGTTGCAGTTGTTTCAAAATGGATTGCTGAAAAACGAAATATTCCCTCTGATCACACTGAATCCTATTTTATTATTGGATTGCTTCATGATATTGGAAAAATTGTCTTGAGCAATCAGATTGCACAACGTTATTTAGAAACCATTGAATATGCTTCAACCCATCAACTCCCTTTATATATTGCAGAAAATAACTTACTTCAATTTAATCATACAGATATTGGAAAACTTATTGTTGAAAGATGGAAGCTGAGTTCGGATATTTGTGATACCATTACTTATCATCATCAGCCTTTCCATTATACAGGTACACATAAAGACCAAATTTATACAGTTATTCTTGCGAATAGTCTTATCAACATGCTAGATATCGGTTTTTCAGGCAATGCTTTTCCAGAAGATATCCCTATAGACATTCTTGAATTTTTAGATATCGATCTGCCCCAACTTGATAAAATCGAATCTATGGTGTTTAGTGAAATTGATAAAGCTAAAATTTTTTTAACCCTTTCCAATTGAGGTCATATAAACACTATGCAAATACGTTTATGGGGTGTCAGAGGATCAATTGCATGTCCGGGTCCAACAACGGTTCGATATGGTGGTAATACATCATGTATAGAACTTCGAATAAAAGATCGCGTCATTATCATTGATTCAGGTACCGGCATTCGTTTATTAGGCCAAGAGATCGTTCAAACCCAACTATCCAAAGGCCAACCCATCTCTGCAGAAATTTTTTTAACACATACCCATTTAGATCATATTACTGGCTTTCCATTCTTTCAACCCTTGTATATTCCTCAAACATCTATCACTGTCTATGGTCCAATGTCTTTTGAAGAAGATCCGCTTGAAAAAATCATCAGTGACCAGCTCCGATATCGTTATTTCCCGGTCAGCCACAGTGATCTTGCAGCCAATATTACCTATGTACAACTCAATGAATGTGAACTAGACCTTGGTGATCATTTAAAACTAAAAACCAAATTCCTGAACCATCCACTACTTTGTTTAGGCTATCGTTTTGAATATCAGAATAAGGTTTTTTGCACAGTATTTGACACAGAACCGTATCGAAATATTTTCCCCAGACATCCAAATCAACTAGGCTATGATCCACAAACAGCAAAAGAAGGTGATCATGTAGCATTAAAACAAAACACTGATTTACTCCAGTTTATTCAAGGTGCCGACCTTCTCATTCATGATGCACAGTACACATTATCAGAATATATACACAACAAAAAAGGCTGGGGGCATTCTCCAATGGATTATGCAATCCACAATGCTGTATCAGCGAATGTTAAAAAACTCATTCTTTTTCACCATGATCCAATGCGTACGGATGATGAATTAGATGCCTATGAACGATTTTATCAAGCTTGTGTAGAACAAGCATATCCAGAAATATACTTTGCCAAAGAAGGGATGATTTTTGATCTCTAACTTAGAAGCAATCATCATCATCCCATGCATTTAACACGACCTAATTTATTTTACCCCATAAAGAATCTGTCTGCCCATAGGAGTTGAACTGTAATAATAAAAATCAAATACACCATCATTATTAAAATCATTGACCTCAAGCGCAATTTTATTGGCCACAGTTCCCCCAGCATTTTGGATGGTTACATAATCAATATAACTTAATCCTTCAAATGCATAATCTGGTCGCCAACTTCCATAACCCGTAAGTGTTAAAATACCTGTATTACGATCAAGCATATATTGACCGGGAATAAGCGAGTCTAATACAGCAAAGAGTTCCGATTGTCCCATAATCATTGGCGGTGCAAATTGAGTTGTTCCATCTGCGTATCCAATCAAAACTGAATACGCTTCTGTGCCCGGGTCACCAACCAAATCAAAAGAAACTGTGCCTGATTGAAATGTATTTTGACTTGTAACAAGCCAGCTGAGTCCTGCAACAATCGATGCTGTATCATAAGTTGCAGTAAAACGGCCATCCTCAAAAAATTCTGGTATCCATCCTAAATCAGCAACTGCTGCAGAAAGACCGACTTGATCTAAAGCTGTTGGCACTATTTTGATCGCAACATCATCTTCAATACCAATCATGGAACCATCTGGAAGTTGATGTAAGCCTTCTGGTAATTCAGTAGGAACAACACCTAAATTATTCACAGCCAAAGCTTGAGTATTTTTATTTTTAGGACGCAGACGTATCGCACCACTAAGATCATCCACTTGAACGTCTGTTGTAAGATCATTCACACCACCCATCATATTGATCAGTACGTCAAGAACTGTAAGAGTCTGGTTGGATTCAGTTTGCGATACAGGTCTCTGAACATCAATGACTTCTGGTAAACTTAATTGTATTGCATTGATTTTTCCTTCATCAAGTCCCATAGCTTCCCCAACTTGATTTATCCTAGTACGATCATGCTGCCATTGCGTACCAACAGGAACCTGAGCCATATCAAATACTCTTCCAACCGCGTCTGGTCTGTTTTGAAAAAAAGTCTGTGCATACGTTGAATCCTGTGAGATCATCGACACTTCGTTTTGAGTGACACCAATATCTTGCAAGGCTTCATTCACTCCTGCTCGAAAGGCTTGATGCGTTAAATTCGTTAATTGCTGACGCATCGTATTTTCTATAGGAATATTATTCGCTGCCATCCGCTGAAACACTTGTCCAACCTGATTCATAATGGGTGTAATTTCTGTTGTAGTTGCTGTCATAGTGTTTATTAATTGAGCTAATTGATTCGTTGTATTATTTAGCAATGTTCCGGTAGATTGATTAAGTTGAGTGGCAACAGTTGTTTCTGGATTCACTTCCTCGGCATTTTCAATCAATGGAATAATTGTTTCCATCTCATCTGTTGACTGAGTAATCATATTCAGTAATGATTCAAAACTATCCACGGATTGATTTGCGGCCTGATCAATTGAATCAAACGATTGTTCAAAAACGGTTTCAATATTGGCCGATTCATAAACAGTTACTTGCCCAAAATTATTTGTTTTTTTCAATCCATTTGCATCTGTGACAGTTATATTTATAGTATATCTCCCGGGGGATACATACTTATGAAAAGCTAATGGCCCAAATGGGTTATTTGTATTTGGATTATTAGCACTAACAACACCATCTCCAAAATCATACACAAACGTAAAAGGCGCTTTTCCTTTGATCACAATCACATTAAAATTAACTTTTAATGGTACTAAACCTTGTCTTGGTATAATTTCTGTACGAAAATCAAGATCAGCTCCAACATTGATGTCAAGAGGATCAGATGTAATACTTTGACCCGTTTTATCAACTACAGTAACACTTGCTTGGTATTGACCCGCTTGATAATAAATAAACCGTGCGGAGCCTTCTCGGGTAATCAATTTCCAATCGTTTCCAAACTTCCAAAAAAATGTATAAGGCGAAATCCCACCTGACACTTCGGCAAAAAACATATTATCCAAGGGAATAACACCTTCAGTCAATTGTGCAGATAACTGAACTTGTAACTGGCTTGGTACAATAACCTCAATCGTACGCATTAGGGTTTGATCCATTTTATCCATAACTGTTACAGTCAACACATAAACTCCGGGTTCGGCATATATGTGAGATAGCGGCAGCGGAAGCCATTGCGGATCAGTGGTTTCTTCTTCAGGAGTGCCATCTCCAAATGAATATTTATATCGATAAGGCTCGGTTCCACCTTTTGGGTTCAAAATAAACATCCATTCATTATTCTCGGTTAAAAGACCTGAAATGACTTCAATATTTAATGTCAGTTGCTCTGGTAATGCTTCAACGATTATCGGTATGATTTGTTCAGCAACGATATTTGCAGCATCTGTTAAGTGAATTTTAGCTTCATATTCTCCAGCTTTTATGTATTTATGGAGCGTTTTTACTGTATTTGTATTTTGTTCCTGTGCAAAAAATAACGGACTGCCATCTCCAAAATCTACAGAATATTCATAAGGTAATGCGCCGCCTGTGGCATTTAATAGAAAAACGACATCCAGTGGTTCCATGCCAGACATCGGGTTAGTCTCAACAGTCAGTTCAAGCGGACCGGATCCAACATGAATAGAAACAGTACCTGAAGCCTTTTGACTTTTTACGTCTGTAACCTCAACAGAGACCATGTAGTCGCCAGTAGATCGATACTCATGATGAAATTCATAATAAGAATCAATAATTGATGGAAATCTTTGAACATTGCCATCTTTGTAATCAATAAAGTAAGTAAAAGGGCCTTCACCATCCATGACTCTTACAGAAAAATTCACGGGAAAAGGGAGTTGTCCATCCTGTTGGTCTGTAGTCAATTCAATGGTCATCGGCGTAGGGGGAGGATATACCACAACTTCTTTATTGTCTGATATACGGGTTCCTTGAGCATCTTCAACCGTCATGTTTATTGGATACGTCCCCGGATTTTTATACTCATGTTTTGTGATAACTGGATCATTATTGGTACGTTGTACCATATATAGCGGGCTTCCATCACCAAAATCCACATTGTATTTATAAGGTAAAAGTCCGCCTGAAGCAGTAATATTAAAAGAAACGGTCAGCGGTGACTGGCCATCAAAAGGATTGAGTACGGTCTTAATCACTAACTGAGGAGGAGGATTAATCACTATGAAATCTGAAATAGTATAACTTTTTACGTTTCCTGATGCATCTGTTACTGTTACAGAAGCATAATACTCCCCTGCATGATTATACACATGCTCTACCGAATATATATTCTCCTGTATAGATGGCATTTCCTGATTTGTATCATCACCAAAGTCAAACATATATTTAAAAGGAGGTTTCCCATCAGTAACTGTAGCTTTAAAAATCACTTTTAATGGCACTTGCCCTTTAATTGGATTGGCTGATAAGGATACGGTCATTTCCGCAGCAGGCTCTGATACGATAATCGGGACGTCCGTACGGAACTCCCATATATTTCCATTTGCATCTTTAAGCGAATAGCTTGGAAAATATTCCCCGGGCCGTTGATAGGTATAGGTAACTTCAGGCAAAGGAAATCCCGGAACAGATCCCCCATCACCGGGAGTCCACAGAGATTGTGTATAGGGCTGCGGTATATCTGTAGTAACCATTGCTTTAAATTTTACCATTAAAGGCGCAGGCCCAGACATAGGCGTAACACTTAACTGACCAATATTTTGAGACATGGCAGGTAATATCGGGTAAGAAAATACTAGCATAACCAAAATAATCCAGCAAATATGTTTCATAAAGGTTATGGTATAATAAGGCTTAATAGTGAAAGGATATCTTAACCTCATGCTCCTAGTATATAAATCATTCCTCATGCTAAAATCCCTCCTTCTAATGATTACTGGAAATAAAATTTTTGGATTATCTAAGTATTCAGCAATAAAAATGCCAACATCAAATTTTATCTAACCCACAGATTATACGGATTAAGGATTACAAGGAATCATAATGTGTAAATCCGTGCTATCTGTGTAATTTGTTTAATCCGTGATCCTTATTTGGTCATCTTTCACCAATTGTTTTTTATTCATGACGATATCACGCCATAGGTCTCGGATGAGTTCGGCCATTAGCTGGGCAAAATCCTGTCTATCCTTTAATCCTGAAAATCGTGTTCAGTTTCTGAATAAATTCATCAACCATATTATATATTCGTTCAGCACCTTGGCCTAACAAAATACCATGTCTATCATAATTGACGACATAATATTCTTTTTCCTGTGAACCTAATAATTCAAATAAACGATAAGAGCCTTTTGGGTTCACAACAGGATCATTCCGGGCTTGAATAATCAATGCAGGTACAATAACTTTTGACAATTTCCCTTCAACCATTTCCATTAATAACTCAAGCTCTCGAATTCCAGAAATCGGATTCCGAAAATAATTAATATGAGGATTTTCAGGATGATTATCAACAAATTCTTTTTTTGCGGATAACAGATTGACCATATCCATAAACCGATTCCATGTATTTACAGCCGGTACAAATTTTACGGAAAAATCATTCAGTCGCAAAGGAGGACACACAGCAAAGATACCAGTAATATCCTTTACCCGCGTTCCCATATCCAAAGCCAATCCCGCACCCGCAGAAAAACCGCCCATGACTACCCGATTGCAAATATTTCGCATGATTGTATAAGCTTCTTCCACACAGCATACCCAATCCATGTACTTTCTACTCGCCAAGTCCTCAGGAGATGTCCCATGCCCTTTCAGTCGTGGCACATAAACCCAATAGCCTTTCTCACCTAAAAACAAAGCCAGTTGTTTCACTTCTAAAGGCGCTGCCATATACCCATGTATTAAAACAATTCCAATATCTTTCTGGTTGCCTTCAATTAAAAAGGGTCGGCCTACATCTTTGGACTTGGATTCGCCTTGAATGTAAAATTCGTCATAATCTTTATCAAATTCCTGTATTGCTTTTTCAATTAAATAAAAAGAAAGACGCCTTCGTATATGAAATGCAGGCTCCCATGCAAGTCGCCGAATATATGGTTGAATAGAAACTAACGGTTCAACTTCATTTGCCATGACGGCAATTGGATTTACAATTCTTACCTGATGAAAGTCAGCCTTTTCAAAAAATTTGGAATGGTCTTTCGTAATAACGCCATCTTTAACGGTAACCACACTTTTTTCCAAAGCAATTTGCATAAAATTCTCAAAGCGTTGATACCGATCATCGGTTAATAAATGAATTTGATTGCTGTCAAGTGAATGATGATGGAATACTTCCTGTTTAGTAGAATCAAGCACAGTCGCAAGATACACTCTGGATTTTAAATCATAACTATCTATTTTTTCAAAAGGCATTTGTTTTACTATGGAAGCAAATAAATGGTCGTGATTTATTGTGGTCATTTGATAAATGGATGCCATATACTTTTCCATGAGTTGAATGGCAATATCCCGCATGACAGGCTTTGACGATATCTGATCATCAAAATCAATTTTACGCCGTGATGAAATGTCGCTTTCGATAAACGAATTGTTCATATAGTCTTTAATCTTGATCGGTTCACCAAGCCGTATATCCACATCAACACCCGACAAAAGCATCGTCCCTTCAATCATGATTTCTTCAGCAAATCGCTCAGGCATATCATCAATAAGCGCATTCGCAATCTGAGTTAAAAGATTTTCTCTTGCTCTAATCGGATAATAGGTAATATTTACAGGTATAATCATGGTTTCTTTTGCCATGAGATGATCTAAAGAATGAATCGTTACATCAATTTGATACAGGTCTAATAATCTCTTGGCTTCTTCTGGTGCTTTTTCTAGCATACGGCCAATTCGTTTTCTGTAAAACTCAGTACGCAAAGCCAATGTTGCAGCACCCGTGTGCGGCCGACGTTTTCCCTCTGATGAGGAAATCAAAAATTTTCCATCTTCAAATATTTTTTTATTTTTGACCATCTGACCTTCTGGAAAAATAATCCATGATGCTTCGCCTGTCAGAAGGCTTTTAACGATTAATGAATCCCGATCGGGATTCTTAGTCGATACAACACCCACTTTATTTAGATAAGTACCTAGTATTCCTTTAAAAAGGGATGCATCTGCTAAAGACCAAACCGGTTTTTTAGTTAATTGATAGATGTAATAGGGTAAAAAAAGCGTTTCAATTCGGGTAAAATGATTAATTACAAAAATCGCAGCACCTTCTTGAAGATTTTCTTTTCCGTGAATTTTGATTTTTGTTTTTGATAAATCATACAATGCTTTAAAGGCATAGCCTGAAGTAAAATAAGCTAATCGATTCATAATGTTACTTGTCCTATGTTATTATATTTTCTATCTTAATCTTAACCTCAA
>PDZT01000234.1 GCA_002753105.1 Deltaproteobacteria bacterium YD0425bin50
GCTTTCAATCCTTGAAAGATCAAATTGCAACTTTGGGAGAGCAAGTTCACCCAATTATATCCGTGCGAGTACCATCACATCCACGCAAATTGCCCCGCTCAAGAGCAATGCTTGAGCGCAGGCCATAGAAGTAGCGCCAGTAGTAAATACATCATCTATAAGTAACACGGATTTCCCGTAAACAGCTTCTGGTTTTGTTACCTTAAACGCATTTTTAACATTTTCCATGCGCTCTTTTTTCAACAAACCGACTTGTTGAAGAGTGTATTTTGTACGTTCAAGGATATCTTTCCTCACATGCCAGTTCGAATATTCTTGTGGTAATTGTGTTTTGTACTTTTCCCAATGTCGTATAAGAAGGTAAGACTGATTAAACCCTCTTTGTCGCATTCTTTTTCGATGTAATGGAACAGGGATAATTAAATCGGATGGACGTTCTTCTCTGAGCTGTTCAATCCATAGAAAAAAAAGCCACAGACCTAACGGCTTAGCAATCTGTATTTTTCTGTTATATTTTAAACAATGGATGAGTTTTCTGATAGTTCCATCAAAACGAACTAATGCTTTTACTGAACTCAAAAAACGATTGTATTCTTTTTCATGTTGATCAAACCGATCAAATCGAAATGGAGTTTCATCAGATAAACAAGTCTCGCATAAGAAAGGCCTCATCAGGTCTTGAAATAATTGTTTTCGATACATCATGGTCAATGGTTCACTGAGGTTTAGATGTTCTATCACTTTGCTGATCTGTTGATGTTCATGATTAATGGAATAAAAACGCTTACAAATCAGACAACGGGTAGGAAATAAGGCCTCAGTGAATGCATTGAGAATTCGGGAAAACAAATTCATGACATGGTTTCAATTGCCTGAATAATACACTCCGCAAATTGTGAGCATTTTACTTCAGTGGCACCTTCCATCTGGCGTGCAAGGTCATAGGTAACTTTCTTTTGTTCAATGGCTTTTTGTAAACCTGTTCTTATTTTAGCTGCCGCTTCTTTCCAGCCCATATAATCCAGCATCATAGCCCCAGATAAAATTAATGAACTCGGATTCACCTTATCCAAACCTGCATATTTTGGCGCTGTTCCATGAGTTGCTTCAAATACTGCGCAATTGTCTCCAACATTTGCGCCCGGTGCCATACCTAATCCACCCACTTGTGCGGCAAGTGCATCTGAAATATAATCCCCATTTAAGTTCGGCGTTGCAATCACATGGTATTCATCTGGTCGTAGTAAAATCTGCTGAAACAGTTGGTCTGCAATACGGTCTTTAATCAGTACACGACCTGTGGGTATCTTCCCATTGAATTTTTCAAACACTTCCTGTTCAGTAATGGTTTGCTGTTGAAACATTTCTTTGGCTACATCATACCCCCATTTACAAAAAGCGCCTTCTGTAAATTTCATAATATTGCCTTTATGCATCAGTGTTACACTAGGCAAGCCATGTGAAATCGCATAAGATATAGCTGCTTTCACCAAACGCTTTGAATTGGATGGACTCATGGGTTTAATCCCAATCCCAGACAATGCTGGAATATCAACATGCATCGATTCTTTTAAAAACTGAGTCATTCGTTCTGCTTCTGGACTTCCAGATGGCCATTCAATCCCAGCATACACATCTTCAGTATTTTCCCGGAATACAACCATATTGACTTTTTCAGGATATTTCATTGGACTCGGTACAGGCGAAATATACTGAACTGGACGAATACAGGCATACAAGTCCAGTTTTTGCCTGATAGTTACATTTAAACTCCGAATACCTTTTCCAACAGGTGTGGATAATGGCCCTTTAATAGCAATTATATGATCATTTATGGTTGCCAATGCCTCATTGGATAACCATTCACCAGTGTGTTGAAACCCTTTTTCGCCTACCAGAAGTTCTAACCACTGAATTTCTTTTTTTCCAGCATAGGCCTTTTTTACTGCGGTATCAATAACCCTTCGAGATGCTCTGAAAATGTCAGGCCCAGTGCCGTCGCCTTCAATAAATGGAATAATCGGTTTATCTGGAACATTCAAACTTCCATCCTGATTTTTGGTTATTTTTTCAGACACTATCATCTATATTTTCCTTTCTATTCAGCCTTATGTTGTTTAATAAACTCTATCAATAAAGGGCTTATCTTATCCACTTCGGTTTTTAATTCATCATATAGCTTGGCTGCAGTTGATAACTCATTTTGTTTTCCCACTAACTCAAGCTTATATGCCAGTTCTTTTCCAACATCAGAAAAATATCCAATGGAGCCTTTTAATTTATGAGCACTTTTAGCAAGTTTATCTGCATCATGATTATCAATTGCGTATTTAATATCTGTCATATATTGAGGACAGGTAGTATTAATAAAAAGATTTATTATTTTTAAAACTGAAGTCATATTATTATTTACAGTTCGCATTAACGTAGTTAAATTGAGCTGACTCTCAGGATGTCGAGGTAAGGTTTCGTGAATTGTTGACGTTACATCTGACTTTCCCGTAAATATTCGTAATAATTCCTGACTAAAATTTTTTGAAGTAATGGGTTTGCTGATGTAACCATTCATTCCACTTTTTAAGCATAAATCACGATCTTCTTTCATTGAATAGGCAGTCATCGCAATAATCGGAATATCATGATTGAGTACTTTTGAATGCTTATCCCGTATGATTTGGGTTGCCGAAATGCCATCCATTTCAGGCATTTGAATATCCATCAGTATAAGGTCAAATACATTTGTTTCTAATAAATCAACTGCTTGTTTCCCATTATGGACAAGTGTTATTTGATGATTTTTTAAGAAAGTTTTAATCACTTCCTGATTAAACGGATTGTCCTCTGCCACAAGAATTCTTAAATTTTTAGGTATATTACTTTGATTTTCTGCATAATCAATAAAATCGATATGGTGTTGTATGGAACCTTTTTCAAAAGGAATAACACACCAAAACCTTGCCCCATGAGGCTCTCTATTTTCAAAATGAATTGTACCTCCCATCATTTGAACCAGATTTTTACAAATCACAAGTCCAAGACCAGTTCCCTGAAACTTTTTTGTCCTATGGTCGGAAAGTTGTAAAAAAGGCTGAAACAAAAATTCAATTTTTTCTTTAGGGATTCCAATTCCTGTATCTTTTACACTAAAGCAAAGCGAGCAATGCGTATCAGTTTGCTTTTCAACAAAAACTTCAATATGAACAACACCGCTATCGGTAAATTTAACTGCGTTATTGGTAAGATTTAAAAGAATTTGTTTTAATCGAACTGGGTCTGCCTGAATGATAGGCAATTGATTATCTTTTTCACAGATCAACTCAATTCCTTTATGATGAGCTAACGGATACAGCATATTTTCTATGTCATTGATTATCTGAACCACATCCACATGGTGATAATCAAAATCCATTTTTTTCGCTTCAATTTTTGATAAATCTAAAATTTCATTGATAATCGCTAATAGGTTATCCGCAGCAGAATTGATGATGTTTAAATATTTTTTTTGTTCAGGTAGGTGGTTCATTTCAAGAAGCAATTTCGATATACCAATAATCGCATTCATTGGCGTCCTGATTTCATGGCTCATATTCGACAAAAAAATACTTTTGGCCTGATTTGCTTTTTCAGCCTGTTCTTTGGCTCTCTCCAACTCAGTCAGGAGTATTTCTTTTTCTTTCAGTGATGCTGAAATCAGTTGTTCTGATTGTTTACGGGCTTCAATTTCTTTTTGCAATAATGTATTGGACAATTCCAGTTCAGCAGTCCGATTCTTGACCAACTCTTCTAAATGGTCTTTATGATTTTTAAGTTCTATCTGGAATTCTTTTTCTCTGGAAATATCTCTGATTGCACATAATATTTTAGGAGTATTCTTGTCTTCCTCCCAAATGCCAAAAATAAGTTGTGCCCAAAAGATTTCTTTACCCCTTGCTAACTGAACTTCTGCAGTCTGCTTTTCTTTATGATGTAAAGCCATTAAAAAAGGTTTCATAAAATTTTCAAATGGCGGCATGACTATAGAGTTTAATCTCAAATGATTCAAGGTCTGCTTACTGCTTTTAAAACATTCTGCACAGGCAGCATTCATTTGTTCTATGGATGTGTCTTTATTTAAGACTACATACCCAATAGGAGCAAATTCAAAAAGCTCATAAAACCGTCTTTCTGATGTTTCTCTTTGTGCCTCGGACTCTCGAAGATGCTCATTTTGAATTTCAAGTTCAATTCGATACACATCGAGTTCATGAATCATTTTCCCCAGATCATTTACATGGATATTTTTTTTTGTATGCCCTGAATCTTTGATTAAGTCTTCAGCAATCTTTCTGAGTTCAGCAAATTGTGTCATAGAATTTTTCATAAAAATAGTTCATTTCCCAAAATTAAAAATAAATTCTGTACCCTCATCAGGCGTTGAGTTAATCCAAATTTTTCCGCCATGCTGTTCAATAATTTTTTTTGTAATGGCAAGACCTGCACCTAAGCCGCCGCCATATTCATCATGATTGTGCAAACGATAAAACATCCGAAATATCTCTTGATGATATTTGGGATCAATACCAATACCATTATCTTTCACATAAAATTGCTTAATTAAATACTGATTATGATAGCCAATTTCAACCTTTTTATTGGTTTTATTGTTATATTTAATTGCATTTAAAATCAAATTTTGAAACACATCTGCCGCTCTTTCTTTATCACAACGTACTGTTGGAAGAGAATTATGAATACAAAAGTCAACGGTATCATAGTGTTTTGTTGATTTTAACAATTGGATCATCTCTTGTACAACTGCATGAATATCGGTTTCTTCAAGATATAAATCCAGTTGTCCTACACTAGAATATTTTTGAAGAAGCAATATTTGATGTTCCTGCCTACGGCATTGCCTTAAAATAATATCAAATATGGATTTATGCTCATCACTTAATTTTTGAGAATAATCATCAACAAAAATACGAGTAAGGTTGTAAATTCCTCTGAGGGGTTCTCTGAGATCATGAGATACGATATGGGTAAACTCTTCAAGTTGTGCATAGCTATGTTTAAGTGCTTCATGGGTGTTTAAAAGAAGGGTTTGTGCTTTTTTACGTTCGCTGATTTCACGTTGAAGTTGCTTGTTCGCATGTTCTAATTCTACAGTACGTTCTTTAACCATTTTTTCTAATTGGTTTTTTTCAGTACGAAGATGCTTTGCCATAATTTTAAGTTCAATAAAAAGGAATTCTAGGGGATTAGAAATAACAGCAGCAACAAAAATATCATATATAATATAAAACGAAATTAACATGAAATAATGGCCAATCAGATTAGAAATGCCATAGACATTAATGTAAAAAATAAAAAATAATTTTGCAATAATGGACATGAGAATTGACACAACAAGCTGTATAAAAATAACGCGTATAAAATGCTGCTTTACCTTCCAATGCAGAATTATAGCGAGGATAAGCATGAAAGATGTCAGAATTTCACTTATTTTTTTAAATGGCGTTAATCCTGATCCTTCGATAAAGCAATCTGGGAAATACCCTGAAAATACAGCGATTATACTTAGTCCTACACCAACAAAAAAAACGCTAAATATTACCCCAAAATTGTTTTTTCGAAAAATAAAAAATGGTGCAAGCAGCATAGAACCCGCATAAAGATATTGCCAGATAATCCACAACTGAGTCGGAAGATTCGCTGAATAGCCATAGAAAATATTCATCCCCTTGTAGGCAAGTGTATGTAAAAGATCAATGATGCCTATAAAGGCAAATGCAATACCAATAAAGATAAAATAATCGTTTTCAACTAAACGCCGCACATTCAAAACAATCAAAAAAATACTAATCGCTACGGCTATTACAAATAATTCAACTAGGGTATGAAACAGTAAATAGCTGTACACGCTAGCATAATACAAACCAGCTAACACAAAAACGGCAAATAGTATTTTTATAGAATTGGCTGTACTTTTATTCATTGTTTTATGTTGTTACTTCGGTTCAAAAAACGAAGTGAAACGGGCGTAATCACAATCCGCATTAATTACCCCTTTCAAATACTCATTTCGATTTTTTTGCCACCAAGTACGTTTAATATCTTTTCCAATTTCTATAACGTCATCCATGAAATCTGCTTTCTGAATCAATTCTTCAATTCTCAATCGTTCAAATAAACGATTTAAAGATTCAATATTTATAAATGAAAGGTCAACTTTAATTATTGCCTGATTCTTAATACGTTGTATACTAAAGTTTGTCATATCTAATGCCTTTTTTTATTCAGTTCTTCCTATTAAATTCTTTTTAATATGCGACACCACCTCTTTCATATCAAACGGCTTGGTGATATAAGCACATGCCCCTAATTCCATGGCTTTTTGACGACTTTCTTCACGATCTAATATCGTAAATAGCAGTACAGGAATATGGTTAAGCTCATGATCTGCTTTGAATTGTTTCAGCAAATCAAAACCATTTTCTCTTGGCATAAAGACATCGAGGACTATAATTGCTGGCTTTTGGCTATGGGCAAGTTCTAAACCACTGTTTATCG
>PDZT01000235.1 GCA_002753105.1 Deltaproteobacteria bacterium YD0425bin50
CCTTTTTATATGCGACTAAACAATGATGGAAAAACGGTTGCTGCAATGGATGTTTTAGTGCCCCGAATTGGGGAACTGATTGGCGGCAGTCAACGTGAAGAGCGATTGGATGTCCTTTTACAGCGTATGGAAAAATTCGGAATACCCCAAGAAAATTATTGGTGGTATTTAGATTCTAGACGATATGGTTCAGTTCCACATAGTGGATTTGGATTGGGATTTGAACGCCTGTTAATGCTACTTACAGGAATAAACAACATTCGTGATGTCATTCCATTTCCAAGAACCCCGGGCGCAATTGAGTTCTGATTAATTAATTAGCCTTATATAAAGATAGATGGCTCTATGATGAAACGTATTCGGATCAATTGGCATAGCCCAACATGGTATTTACTACAGGTTGATGATCGCCTATTACTTATTTTAATATCAATCGCGGTTGGCCTGTGTAGTGGATTTGCTGCACTTTGTTTACAGACGGGCCTTGAAACCTGCTTCATGTTTCTACACCCATTACGTCACTATTGGTGGGCAATCGGTATTCCTGCAATTGGAGCAAGCTTATCCTTTTTATTTCTTGAAAGAATTGTAAAAGAAGGTATTGGACACGGCATACCTGAAATTATTTATAGTGTTTCCCGTCATGGAGGCGTACTCAAATTCCAGTCAAGTTATTCTAAATTGATAGCGAGTTGTTTAACCATCGGCAGCGGTGGTTCTGCAGGGCCAGAAGCTCCTGTTGTAATGAGTGGTGCGTCTATTGGTTCAAATATTGGAAAATTGCTTAAATTAAATGAACGCCAACGGGTAACTTTAATAGGTTGTGGTAGTGCTGGGGCAATAGCAGCAATATTTAACGCACCCATAGCGGGTATGGTTTTTTCTATTGAAGTCATCCTTGAAGAATGGACAGCAAGCCATATTGTACCGATTGCCATTGCCTCTGTTACAGGTGCTGAACTCAGTCGAGTACTTCGAGGAAACAGTTTAATTTTTGATTCTACGCGTTTTCATTTAAGTTTAACTGACATCTTTGCATCTATTGGTCTCGCGATTATTGCAGCATTAGCATCCATTTTGTTGACCCGAATACTTCGGGGAATGAGAAAGATTGAAACGAAAATATCTCTTCAGGGATGGATAAAAGCAGCACTCGGAGGTTTTTTTGTTGGCGCTATTGGCATGTTTTATCCCATTGTTTTAGGTGAAGGGTATCATTCGATTCAACAAATTCTTGAAGGGACTTTATCTGGAAGCATTCTTGCCGTAATGGTAATGTGCTTATGTAAAATTCTTGCAACATCTTTTACCTTAGGTTGGGGCGGATCTGGAGGAATTTTTGCTCCTTGTCTTGTCATTGGTAGTCTAGTTGGCCTTCTGTATCATCAAATCCTGATTTATACTTCACCTACTATCGCATGGGTGAATCAGGGATGTTTTGCTCTTTTAGGTATGGCAGGATTGATTAGCGGTACATTACAGGCACCGCTGACAGGTATTTTTCTCATTATTGAAATAACTGGAGGGTATGACGTTATTGTGCCACTCATCATCGTATCAACATTATCCAGCACGATTTGTCATTATATTGAACCCGCCTCTTTATATTTTAAAGAGCTTGTTGAAAAAGGTCACTTATTAAGACCCGGTACTGACGCGAGAATTTTGGCAGAGATGTGTATTCCGGAACTCCTTGAAAAAGATTGCAGTATTGTTCATCCAAATATTCTTCTTCGAGATTTTATTAACATTATTAAAAAATCCCGAAGAAATCATTTTGCAGTAGAAGATGAAAAAACAGGAAACTTTTTAGGCATGATCCATTTGGATGATATCCGTTCATATTTATTTGATCCATTATTGTATGATGCCGTATTTGTAGGCCAATTGATAGATAATCAGGTTGAAACCGTTCCACTGAATGCAGACTTAAATCAGGTACTGAAACGAATGGATTCAAAGCATTTATTCAGTATGCCGGTTGTGGATAAACATACTTTTGTGGGTATGATCTCCAAAGCAACTTTACTAGATAAATATCGAAAAGAACTCCTTGTACAAACAGATTAACTATAACTATACCTTGACAGGATGGAACGGATGCGGGCATGACGATGCTTACGATCGCCATGCCCGTGAAAGTGATGAAGATAACCGGAATATCTCTGATCTCATTCTTTTTCAAGACAGAGTGCTTTATTTAATTCACAAACCGCCTTTTTAAAAGAAGGCCGGTCAATAACAAATTGCATATTTACTTGTCTTAAAGACTGAGCAACCGATTCTATATTAATATGGTTTTTTGCTAAAATACTTGCTGCTTGAGCTAATACACCGGGCTTAGAAATATTTGAACCCATAGCACATACAATGGCGCAGTCTTTTACTGTAACCAGTTGATAACGTGAAGTTAGCTCATTTATTAAATCATCGGTCTTTTGTTTTTCCCAAATCACCATTGATATACTATTTGCATTGGTTGATTTTAAAATGTAACTAATATTATATTTTTTAAAAAGTTCCATCAGATTGAGATCAACACCAACCTCACCCACCATTAAAGAATCATGAATATCAATAATCACTACTTTATCAGAACCCGCAATCATTTCAACCTTGCGTTCTGTTCCTTTGAAGTCCTTTGAAATCAAGGTTCCCGGATGCTCAGGTTCAAAGGTATTTTTGATTCGTAGATTAATACCTAATTTTTCAAGAGGCTTAGATGCTTTTGGATGAATCGCTTCCATGCCGATATCTGCAAGTTGATCTGCAACATCATAATTGGTATTGCCTACAGGTACAGCTTCTTCGGTTCCAACAATGACCGGGTCAGCAGAACTGAGATGATATTCTTTATGAATAATTGCCTCATCTGCTTTGACTGCAACCGCAACTTTTGAAAAAGTTACCTCAGAATATCCCCGGTCAAATTCTCGCATAATACCCTCAGTACCTTTGGTATATCCTGTGGCAACTGTGATTGTTTTTAAAAAATCAATCGACTTGAATGACTTGCGGATACGTTCATCAATTGTTAAAAATTCTGAGTCATGAAAACCGCTTAAATCCACAAATGTTGCATGAATATTATGATGTTGAATAATATTTACAGAATTAAATGCTGAATGAGCTTCGCCTATCGATGCTAAAATTTCTCTTGAAGCAAGAAGAAGATTGTTTTTTAGAACATATCCTGATGCCAAAACTTCTGACATACTATGTAAAAGACTTTTGGTATCTTGGATACGTTGAGTAATATATTTTCTAGCAATTTCCTGATCTAAACCAATATCTTTAAACTGTTGATTAATAGCAATTAATTTATCAAGCAATTCATCCAATGCGTATTCATACTGTTCTTGTTTTGAAAATTTCAAATAGATTCCCGGCGCCCCTGTTTTTTTGTCTTCAAGTAACCAATTCGTTACACCACTATAAGCTGAGACAACAAAAATTCGATTATATGGATTTTCTTTAGGTCTTAAAAAAATATTATGGAGTACCGTATGAAATTGGGACATTGACGTGCCGCCGATTTTTTCTACTGTTAGCATAAAAAACAAGCTCCTTTAAGTTTAAATTAAAAATTAAAAATTAGGAATTAAGAATTTGTAATCATAAAAAATTATAGGTTATAAGTTGGTTATATATGTATCTAATCGATTATATTCCAGTTCCAGCGATTTCATCAGTTGATCTAATGTAGCCGCATTTTTATTTTTTGCCTGATGTTCCATTTCTGATGCAATATGCGATAAAGCCATTGCAGTTAAATTCGCAGCACCACCTCTAATGGCATGTGATTCTTTTGCAATGTCATCAAACACTCTATTCTGTATCAGAAGAGTCAATCGTTTTACCTGCTCAGATAATTGCTTAATAAATTTATGAATCACATCATGTAAAAATTCTTTATCTCCTCCAAATTCAGATAATACCTTTTCATAATCCAATGGTGGATACTGGGTTTCATGATCTTTATCATTCGATTCAGTCGCTTTATGGATAGCCCCAAACCTCCGATTGGCAGAAACAATGGTTTCTGTCCATTTGGTTAATAAAGAAAAAAAGGCATCTTTTCGAACAGGTTTTGCAATATAATCATCCATGCCTGCTTCAAGACATTTTTTTAGATCCTGTTCAGTATCCGAAGCAGTCATTGCAATAATACCGATTCGTGTGGCTTTATTATGTATTGCGGATTGAGCAATTTTACTTCGAATCTGTCGGGCGGCTTCAAATCCATCCATCTCAGGCATTTGAATATCCAAGAGTACCAAATCATAATTATTATTAATATAGGCTTCAACCGCTTGTAAACCATTTTCAACCGTATCGATTTTATGCGGCGTTTGTGATATATATTGTCTAATAACTGTTCTGTTCAACTCGTAATCATCTGCCATAAGAATGCGTAACGCTTTAATAGAGTCCATCTCCTCTTCTTCAGAAGATTCAAAGTCCATTGGAATTTCTTCTATATTGCTCTGTTCTTCGATATCAGGTTTTACCTTGGGTAATATAATGGTAAAAGATGTCCCATGCCCGGGGCGAGACGAAACGTGAATTTCTCCAGAATTGCTTTGAATGATTTCTTTTATAATGGACAGACCTAATCCTGTACTTTTTTCACCTTGTGTTCCAGACCGGGATGCTTTTGTATATTTATCAAAAAGATAAGGGATGTCTTTTTCATCAATTCCAATGCCGTTATCACGAACCTGAATACACACATGGTGTTGATCAAATTCTTTAACAGACATCTCGATAGTACCTTTTTCTGGAGTGAATTTAATTGCGTTGGATAATAAATTATTAATGACCCGAATCCATGCATTATAATTACCGTTGATGACGGATTCATCAGGCTCAATCTCTTGGATATAGTCAATTTTTTGAGATTTTCGGGATGCCAGTAACTTAATTGCCTGATAGCTGGTCTTAGCAATTTCAACCAGAGATATTGGCTCAATTTTTATAGTTTGATCTTCAGACGTTGATGATGTTTTACTCACATCAAGAATATCATTGATTAAGCTTAATAACAATTCGCCAGAGGCTTTAATTTGTACATGACGATCATGATCTTCAGGCTCAACATATTTTTTTTCCAATAACAAATCGGTTAAGCCAAGTATGCTATTTAATGGGGAACGTAAATCATGAGAACATACAGCAATCAAATCATCTTTCATGGTATTTAATTTTCTGAGTTCTTGCATGGCTTTACGTTGCCTTTTGATGAGTTGAGCCTGTTCAAGATGAACATTGATACGTGCCAAAAGCTCTTCCTTAACAAAAGGCTTTATTAGATAATCCGTTACCCCAAGTTTAAATAAGTTCAGAAGTTTAGTTGGGTCATTTAATGCAGTTAAAATAATAAGAGGTATATCAGGCAAATTGAGTTCCATGCGTATTTTTTTACACAATTCGCCGCCGTTAATATCGGGCATCATGAAATTGGCAACTATAATATCAATTTCAGTAAGATGATTACAAAGTATTGCATAGGCATCAATACCTGTTTCTGCTTCAAGAATATGCAGACCTTCCTGTTGCAAACATCCTTTAACAATTTGCCGGGAAATTGGGCTATCATCAACAATTAACGCAGTTAAATCCTGAAGTCTGTTATTCGGTTTTAAAATTTTGTTGACCGCATTTAGAAGTTCGCCTTTGACAAAGGGCTTGGAAATGAAATCCATTGCCCCAAGCTCAAACCCTTTTTTACGATCATCAAAAGTATCATTTCCGGTAACAAAAATAATTGGAAATGGCAATCCCGCTTTCATATTAGGCTGATGGGATTTAAACCCTTTAATCATCCGTTGACATGTCTCAAATCCGTTTAATTCAGGCATGTCAATATCCAAAGTAATCAGATCAGGCGGAGTTTTCGCAATGTGCAACAATGCGGCTTTTCCGTTTGAAGCTTCTGAAACTTCATATCCACCGGACTCAAGCTCTTCCCGGATAATTGTTCTTAAAATTGGACTATCATCAACAACTAAAATTTTCATAGCCCCGACTTTCGATGCTTTTGTTAAGCATGTTTTAAGGTCTGATAGAGTTCATAAGCTTTTTCAGGTGTTTCACCATCATGTACCACAGATTGAATAGCTTGAATCATGGCTTTCGGAGAATCCGATTGGAAAATATTTCTTCCCATATCAACACCCGATGCACCTTCCTGAATCGCCCGATAAGCCATACTTATGGCATCTCGTTCTGGAATTTTTTTACCGCCTGCAATAACGATCGGTACAGGACAACAGGCAGCTACGGTTTCAAAGTCTTTTTCTACAAAATACGTTTTAATAAAATGAGCGCCTAGTTCAGCACAAATACGAACAGCCAATCGAAAATACCGGGCATCACGAGCCATATCTTTTCCAACCGCAGTCACTGCAAGTGTAGGAATGCCATAACGCATTCCCATATCAACAAGGCGTGTCATATTAATTACAGATTGTTTCTCGTATTCTCCGCCAATAAATACCTGAACCGCCATTGCACTCACATTCATCCGAATCGCC
>PDZT01000236.1 GCA_002753105.1 Deltaproteobacteria bacterium YD0425bin50
TTTAATATGGTCCAAAGTTAGGCTGATTCCAGAAAGCGGATTCCTGATCTCGTGAGCCATACTAGCAGCAACACGACCGAGCGATGCCATTTTATCTTGGAGGATAAAACGGTTTTCAAGTAATTTGATCTCAGTAATATCAATGATATTAACTAAGTTTACAATTTCTTCCTGATACTTAATTTTATTCAACTGGCAATAAATCCACAGTATTTTTTGGGAGCGTTTGTCTTGGGAATCAATCAATAATCTCAAATCCATTTCAATAATTATACTTAGGGTGTCAGACAGCAAAAAGTGTTGAATTTGGCTTATTTTTTCCTGATCATCCGGATGAACCATTTCTTGACAATGAAAAGAAAGGATACTGGGAATTTTTTCTGACATATTTCTAAATATACGATCAACAACTCGATTATAAAAAATACAGCGAGTCTTATTCAGAATCGCAATGCCAATTGGAGAGTATTCCACGAGTTTTCGAAATCCCAGTTCACTTTCTTGTAATGACTTAACGGAATTATTCAATGCCTGAGTACGATCTTCGACTTGTTTTTCCAATGATTCTTTTAATTGACGGAGCTCATTTTCCTGTTGAAAACGCTGATAGGCAATACCAATGCTAATACAAAGACTTTCAAAAAATTGAACTGTTTCCAAAGTTAGAATGTTGCTTTTTTTATCGCTTAACTGAAAAATACCCAGCATTTGATCTTTTGCCCTTATAGGTATAAGCGCTATAGATTGATAATTGACTAAATTACATGTTTTTTGGTGAAATGGGAGTTGAGGTTTGGTATCAAGTGAATCAATGTATTCTTGCATGTTATTTGTCCAAAAGCTTCCATTTTCAGTAAAGCAAGGAGACTGTCTTGGAATAGTTTGGGTGAATATCCGATAACACAGGCATGAATATGATTCCATACCTTCCTGATAAGAAGTAGTGCATTCTGTACAGTCAAAAGGAATACCAATAGACTCGTAATAGGGTAATGTCCCATTTAATTTGAAACGAATGCCTACAGCTTCATAATTTCTATAGGCTTTCAATAGTGCCAATATGTGATGAAAAGTTTGGTGTTGTTCTGTGGACTGGTTTATAATTTCAAGGAGTTCTAAAGCAATTTTTCGTTTTGTGATATTTATGACAACACATAAAATGTCGCTTGTTTTTTGATGTTTAAGTTGAAAAGGCATACTTACAAGTTGGGCATGTACGGTGAAATGTTGTTTGTTGATTAATTTGATCTCGCATATTTGTTTTGCATTGGTTTTTAGAACTGCTTTCCAGTGATAAAAAAATATATTCTTATATTCAGGAGAAATATAACGACGAAAATAGGATTGGGTTAATACATCACGATCAACGCCTAAAATCAGCGCACCACCGAGATTGACTTCATGAATTTTGCCGTGTTTATCCAAATTAAAATAACCCACAGGAGATATCTCATATAAATCTAAATAGTTATCCCGAGATTCAGTTAATAATTGCTGTACTGTTAGAAGTTCATCATTCTGAATTTTTAATTCAATATGAGCGATTTCAAGTTCTTCAAGTTTATACTGAATTTTTTCATGCGAAAAACCATTTTTGTCTTTTTCAAAAGGGAGTTTCATTGCCTGTTTCCTAAAAGGTTAGGTCATTTTAAATACAACAAGATCATTTCATCCATAGCCTCGATCGTTCCCACGCTCCAGCGTGGGAACGCAGATAGGGACGCTCCAGCGTCCCGAATTGACGTAGAAAGCATATAAGGTTCTGGACAAAATTGGACGCTGGAGCGTCCATGGCTGCGTTCCCACGCTGGAGCGTGGGAACGATCAAGTTCGGCTCGTTTCGGCTCGTTCCCACGCTTTGCGTGGGAATGCAGCCCGGACGCTTTGCGTCCATTTTTACATTATTCTTTCTATTCCTCATTTTTTTTTACGACGCAAAGCGTCGATGAGGCATTCCCACGCAAAGCGTGGGAACGAGTTACCCAACGAGTTACTCATTCAGCCGTTAGCTAAATTTTTTAATGTAGAAAGGGAGTTTCATTGCCTGTTTCCTAAAAGGTTAGGTCATTTTAAATACAACAAGATCATTTCATCCAGAGCCACATCCTTAGCCATTTTTTGCACATTAAGCCGCAGGTGCTTATGGTCATTCATAGGAAATATCTGTTCCATTGGTAAATCATTGACCGAGTGGTTTTCAACAAGAACCGAGTGTACTATTTCTCTAAATTGTGTACTATCCCAAAGACGATCATCTATATCGTATATTAATTTTCCAATGGTTTCATCGGGTAAGCATTTGAATTGTCGGTAAAAAGAACGATTTGCAAACACAATTTTTAAATTGTTGTCTAAAACAAGCATACATTCAGGTAGTGCATCCGCAATTCGTTTTGTAAACTGGCGTTCTTTTTCAACTAATTTATTTAAGTCGTTTATTTTGCTGACCGATTGTTTATTGTCATCAATATTCAGAAAGGTGACAACAACGCCATCAATCGTATTTTCAATCGTGCGATAGGGTAAAATATGCATAAGATACCAGTGGCCATCCTGAGTTTCAACATTTTTTTCCTGATAAAGTAAAGTCTCCAGTACGGCTTTTGAGTCCTTGATCAGGTCATTATATTTCAGGTTCGAAGAGATATGACTAATCGGCCGTCCGACATCTGCTGGAATCAGGTTAAAAAGCTGGTTTGCTTGAGAAGTAAACCGTTTAATTCGCAGATCATTATCAAGAAAAATGACAGGGATATCAATACTGTTAAGCAGATTTCGCATATCATCTGCTGTTTTAAAAAAGTCCTCAACTTTCTCTTCAAGTTCTGCATTGACTGTAATGAGTTCCTCATTCAAAGATTGCTGTTCTTCTTTAGACGTTTCAAGCTCTTCATTTGCGCTTTGGAGTTCTTCATTCGTGGATTGTAATTCTTCATTAGCCGCTTTCAGTTCCTCATTTGTGGTTTCTAACTCTTCAATGGTGATCTGGAGTCTTTCTTTGGTGCTTTTCAGCTCGTAATCAATTTTTTTAATCTGTTCATCTGAGTATTCAACTATCTCCATAGGTACAGGTTTTGCTTCAGGTAGTGAGATATCCTGAAATATAACCATGAACAACTCCGTATCGAATAATGAAACGTTCATCGGAGAGACAGTCAGGTTTATAGCATGATATTGGCCATTTCCTTTTACGCAAAGGTTCTCAACAAAAACCTCTTTTTTTTCTGTTACTGCTTTTCGAACTGCAATTGAAAGTTCAATTTTTAATCCTTCTCTTGACATTTCAAAAATATTCATCCGCGCATTTCCAGACGCAGGTTCAAGATACCTTCCGGTTTTTCCATAAATATATAAAATTTCACCTTTATGATCTGTAATAACTGCGGGTGGTGCATATTTGCTCAGTAAAAATTTTTCTACAATCTGTGCATGGTTGATCTGATTGGATTTGTGTTTAGCTGGCATAAATTCCCTTTCATTTTCTATTCTCGCATAATTATCTTCTCTGCGTTTGTATAGTTTCCATTTTTTATTGATCAAAACAAAAAGTCGCTCATGAAACGCAATTGTTTCAGAAGTTCCTAAAAACAACATTCCCTCTGGATTTAATGCATAATTGAAGATAGGAATGAGTTTTTTTTGAAGATCAGAATCCAAATAAATCAATAGGTTTCTGCAGCACAAAAGGTCTATTTTAGTAAATGGCGGGTCTTTAATGATATTTTGAGGTGCAAATACAATCAGTTCTCTGATTTTTTTTTGAATGATATAAGACTCTTCGTGCTCTGAAAAAAATTCTTTTAGGCGTTCGGGTTTTACATGAGCAGCAATACCAGACGGGTATTTACCCAGTCTTGCAATTTCAATAGCATTGGCATCGAGGTCTGTGGCAAAAATCTGAACATGAACAGGGCGATCTATTTCCTGCAGGCATTCTTTAATCAATATTGCGATTGAATAGGCTTCTTCACCTGTGGAACAGGCAGGTACCCATATTCTGAAACTAGTGTTGTTTGATTTGTCTGCTGTTAAAAAATGGGATAGCAATAGTTCTTTTAATGCATCAAATGCTTCCGGGTCTCTAAAAAAAGAAGTAACACCGATCAACAGCTCTTTAAATAAAATTTCTGTTTCTGTTCGGTGTTGCTGAAGATACCGTACATAGTCTGAAACATGTTCAATCTGATGAAGGTTCATACGTCTTTCAATGCGCCTGAATATTGTATTGTGTTTATACCCTGAAAAATCATGACCTGTGATGGATCGTAGTATAATCAATACCTTCTGAAGTGCATCAGGAATTTTATTTGAGGAACTATCCAAATTCGCTACTGTTTTATCACTAGCATGTTTTATATATTTTATCAAGAGTTCTGGCATTTTTTCTGGTGATACTACATAATCTACACAACCCGTATTAATTGCACTCTGCGGCATTGACGAATAGGCAGCAGAATCACTATCCTGAGCCATCACCAACCCTAACTCGTTTTTAATTGCCTTTAAGCCAATGGTGCCATCTGTTCCCATTCCAGATAAAACAATACCTATAGCCAATTCATTTTGGTCTTCGGCAAGGCTTTTAAAAAAGAAATCAATAGGCATTTTAATTCCTATGGGTTCATCAGGTTTGGTAATATCAAAAATCTGCAAGGTACCTTTATAAATTGCGCAATTCTTATTGGGCGGGATCACATAAACCGTATTGGGTTGTACCTTAACCCCCTCTTCAATAACAAAGACGTTCATCTGTGTAAATTTCTTAATCAGATCAGGTAAGATACTGATTTTTTGAGGATCAAGATGTGTAATCAATACAAAAGCGATACCTGTTTTTGGCGGCATATGCCTAAAAAAAGATTCAAATGCCTCTAAACCACCTGCGGATGCGCCGATTCCAACAATAAATAATTTTTCTTTTTGATGATTCGTCAATGTTTTTATTTTTTTTAATTTCATAAACCTCCATGAGAGAGAAGTATTGTCTATACTTTTGCACTTTTTTATAACCTATTGAAATGACTTATTATACAAAAATAGCGATCGTCATTCCCGCGAAAGCGGGAATCCAGTAAAATCAAGCATTCATCAAGCATTCTGGATTCCCACTTTCGTGGGAATGACAAAAAATGCAAAACTATAGTATTGTATCAGTTTTAAGTTTACAAGTTTTAGGCTTGAATTTATAATAAATTAAAAAACAACTTACAAGGAAATCTATTATGACAGCATATATTAGCGAATTAGCTCAACGTATCCACCAGATCATAGAAAAAGAAAGAACTTTGGGTATAACTGAATTGAAGTATATCAATTCAACTTTCCTGAATCCATCAATACAGGAAGTCCAAAAGTGGATTTTGGATTTGAATAACAGTGATGGATTACATATACGAGCATTATTTTGTTTTCCAGATGAATGGATGCAACTACAGATTGAAGAATACTTACAAAAATATAAGTTCAGTAAAACAGATGAGATTCAGGTTTCAGAAATGGTAATCCAGCTCAATCCACGCTGTATTTTAAGACATCCTGTCTCACAGGACATATTACAATTTCAACTGAATCCACATGAAATAGCACAATGGGTGTCGCGGCTTCATATACCATGGCAATGTCCCCTTGAAATACAGCAAGCGCTATTCAAGCATATTCAGCCTGAAAATAAAATCCAATATGCAGTAAAACTGAGAAATATGCAATTTAAAGATTCTCCGGATCACATTTTTATTTTATGTTCATTTTTTAAAAGCATTGCCCAACAGGGAATTCCTGATGGAATACCTTACTTAGAATGCTTACTTGAGATGTTCGAAGAAACAGATATCACATGTGAAAACATAGTAGAAGAATTATATAAAAAAAGAAATGCGTTAGAACATCGTTTACATCAGGGATTAGAATTACAGGAAAAACAACTACAGGATAACTGGGAAACCCTGCTCATGAGAGGACAGCGGTTCATCCATGTAGATATTGAAAAACTAAGTTACACTATCCACTGTATTGATGTGTTAATTTCATGTGAAGTTAACTGTAAATAACGCTTTAACTCGAAAGGAACAAGCATGATGACCAAACTTCAAAAACTCCCCATTGGCGACTCATCGTTTGAAAGTATCCGCGAGGGTAACTGGCTCTATGTAGATAAAACCCAGCATATTTTTCAAATGGTGGATGAAGGAAAATATTACTTTATGTCTCGTCCTCGACGGTTTGGGAAATCACTGACGGTTTCTGTGCTGAGATGTTTGTTTCAGGGAAGACAAGAGCTGTTTGACGGGTTATGGATCAAAGAACATACGGACTGGGAATGGAAAACACACCCAGTGATCCTGTTTGATTTTAATGAAATTAGTCATGATACACCGGAGAATTTGAAGCTAAGTTTACAAAGAGCGATGCAAAAAATAGCTGAAGAGTATGGTCTCATTTCTGATGCCAAATTAATTAAAGATCAGTTCAAAGAATTGATTCTTTCATTATATCACAAAACCAAAGTCCCGGTAGTTGTGTTTCCTGTAA
>PDZT01000237.1 GCA_002753105.1 Deltaproteobacteria bacterium YD0425bin50
ACGCACTAATTTGCGTATAGTATCACACAACATATATGTTTCAGTTTTTTCATCATATTGAAAATATTTAGTTAAACATGCTTTAGTTAGTTTTTGTACTGCATATTCACGATATACACCCCGTTCAGCTCGGTCAAGCACATCCTGATTAATATCTGTTGCTTCTATTGAGATATGAAAACCCTTGTCATGTGGCATCAGTTCATAAAGCGCAATTGCCGCTGAATACGCTTCTTCTCCAGTTGATGCAGCGGCACTCCAAATTCGAATCATGTCTCCATTTTTATGAGATTGAATCCATTCTGGAATAAATACTTGAGTAAAAAAATCCCATTGGTTTTTATGCCGAAAGAAAAAAGTCTCATTCGTAGTCAGTTGGTTTAGGCATTCCTGTAATTCATCTGCATGATTAGAGGAAATAATATAGTCATAATATTCGCGATAACTCTGCATTCCTGTAGCGATCAGGCGCTTTCTCAGTCTGTTTTGAATGAGCGCATGTTTACGGTCATCCATGCGAATCCCGGCAATTTTATACACTAAATCTTGAAATAGACGAGATTCTTTAGGTTTTAATTCATGAGGTTTGAATTCTAAATGTAATCCGTTCATGCTGGTCTTATATAAATCCTAAATTTCTAATTTTTATGGAAGGCTATTTATCAGTTTGGTTATGTTATCAATAAATATTTTTACATCATTAATCCAAGGAGTTATAGTCAGTACAAAAAAAAATACAAAATCAATGTAATCGCCCTCTTGCCTTGCTTCAAATAAATTTTTATATAATTCTCCGTTGTCTTTTGCAATTTTTCGGGTTTTAATAAAATGCTGGTTAAAAAGAGCTTTAACTCCACTATGCTTTTTAGCAGACAAATTGCTTTTAGCTAAAAGTGCCGTTACAGCATAAAAACATGCATAATACAAACGATTAGCGCAAGTATTCCAGTGATTTTCCTGTTTCATTAAAAGAGCTTCACTATACGTTTCATTGGCTCTTTGTAGCCTGTAATTGACTAAAACATCCAAATAATTCTTGTTATTCACAGCAATATCCCTTCCTCATCCACCTCTTGTTTAAAAGGCAATATGGCATATTTAGGTGAGTTCCATTCTCCCTTGGTTCGGATTATACTGCTCAAATCCGTATCATTTTGCAATTCCAAATCATATAAACAACTTCGTATATTGACTACCATCTTTTGGGTCAATGGCTGATTGACAAGTATCAAAAAATCCCAATCTGAGCTGAATTTAGCGTCTTCTCTAGCGCGGGATCCATATAACACTATATCCGCATCGGGTACTAAAGAACAGATCGTTTGTTTAACTTTGTTAATAATAGAATTATCTTTTTGATTCATTCCTTTCCAATCCATATAAAGTTTCATATTTTTTCCCTTAATTTTTATAAGACTGCATTGATGACTATCAGTTCTTTTACTCTGTTTTGAATAAATTTCTCAATACTTTTTAAGCGATGTGCTGGTAAATTGTACTTTGGATGTTTTTTGAACTGAAAATGTATTAATTTTTGTAATTTCTTTTTCTGTTCTTTGGTGATAATTTCTTTTGCAAAACTTAGAAAATCCTGTGAAGTTGCCATCAATCTCGTTTGGGCATAAGCATCTATATCCTGCAAATCCTCTTCCATTGCATAATTAAAAAGAGATAACCCATTATCAAATATAGGGGCAGCATCTATAATTGTGTTTGTATTGTTATCTATAATCAGTCCAAAATTTCCAAAATGTCTATCTTCATTACAGATAACAGCATCAAAAATCAGCATATCTACAAGAGATTGATAATATTTCTCACCATGTGACTTGTAATAATTTAGAACTGCCCTCCATCCACCTTCGGTTACAATTCTGCCTGTCGGAATATAGGACACTTTTTTGCTTGTAAATAAATTACATGTACAAAAAATCTGGGCTTTCCATTTGGATAAATTATATTTTATGGCATTTAGTCCCATTGTATCCGCGATTTGAAATGCGTAAAACTCGGAATACGGCTCAAACCCTGTATTTGCAGCACCAGTAGAACCTGCCTTGTAAAGAACTATATTGCCATTTACCCTGCGCCAGCATTTAGCTAGCATTCCACCTGTCGTAAGCTCAGGTGTAGAAGCAAAGTCAGTTCGTTTTGTATCACCGTAGCCACTATAAGCAATCAACGATAATGTACGGTTGAAGCGGTTGTCATACAAATTATACTTATCAAATGTACCGTTAAACGTATCCGTTACAATCCAGTAGCAATCATTCAGCGATAAGCCTTTACAAACATCGATGATGCCCTTAGTATCATTCACATTCAGCCCAAGTTTTGCAAGAAAACTCTGAACAAATGCTCTATTTTTAGGGATGACTCTTCTTTTAAGCCAATTCAGCAGACCTGTATTGGTCAATTCCATATCAATAGGAAAGACTCTTTTATTGTTGTCGTAGCTCTCAATAATTTCTATGGAATAGCCATCCATAGGATGTAAGGTAAAGTCAAATTTTATCAGTGCGATATCAGCATGGTTTAAAATATAACTCATTTTTTTTGCTCTTAATCAGTTAGGCTTTACAGTTTTAACCCTTGATAATTTATAGACTTTCAGATAATTCATTTCACAAGGCTAGAGGGAGGAGATAATACATTTTAGTATATCTCCGACCGATAACGCCGTGAAATTATTTATCTGAAAGTCTATAGATAGATTCAACTATAGTTGAACCTATATCATTTATTACCAGATAATTTCAACCATACTTTATACTTTTTATTTTATGTTTACTATATTAAAAAAATTCAACTTTTGGAATAATGAACCCATTCGGACGGGTTTTTTCAGAGCGAATTATATTAATATATTTTCAAAATACCTTAATAATTCTCTTGTAAAAGTTATATTAGGTCAGAGAAGGGTAGGGAAGAGCTACCTTTTAAGGATGCTTATTGAATACCTTATAAAGCAAAACCATGTGGCGCCCGAACGCATTCTTTATATAAACAAAGATATTCATGAACTCGAATTTATCAATAATAGCCAGCAGCTTCTCAACGTAATCGAAGAATATAAAAATACGCTCAAGCCTCAAGGGAAAATTTACGTTTTTTTAGATGAGGTTCAGGAAATCAAGGATTGGGAAAAAAGCGTAAACTCTCTGTCTCAGGATTATACAACTGAGTATGAACTGTTCATTACAGGCTCGAACGCAAATTTGCTCTCCACAGAACTGTCCACATATCTCAGCGGCCGATACATTTGTTTTGAAGTGCTTCCGTTTAGTTATGATGAATTTCTGGGTATGTTGCAACTGCAGCGAAGCAAAGCATCATTTATCGAATATCTTAAGTCAGGCGGGATGCCTGAAGTTTTAACCCTTCAAGACCCTGAGATTAAAAGCAACTATGTCAAAAGTCTTCTGGATTCAATTGTATTAAGAGATATTGTACAACGCTACAATGTCAGAGATGTGTATCTGCTTGAGAAATTAATTGCCTTTACCATTGATTCCATTGGAAGTTATGTTTCGATCCATTCAATCGTGAATTATTTAAAAAGTTCAGGTTATAAAACTAATAGCGAAACCATAGGGTCTTATTTGAGTTTTCTAAAAAATGCATATTTCCTGCACGAATGTGAACGATACGACATTAAAGGTAAAAAGATACTTAGCGGAGAAAAAAAATTTTATTTAAACGATCATGGGTTTAACTATTTTTTATCATCTTCATTTGATTTCAGCATCGGCAAATACCTTGAAAATGTGATTTATCTTCACTTAAGGCGAATGGGCTATAAGGTGTATTGCGGAAAGATCAAAGGCAAAGAAATTGATTTTATTGCAGAAAAAAATAGCGAGAAAAAATACATTCAGGCAGCGTATCTTCTTTCTGATGAGTCGGTTGTTGAAAGAGAATTCGGAAATCTGAATCTGATAGATGATAATTATGAAAAAATGGTTATCACCCTAGATGATTTTAATTTTGGGAATCAAAACGGCATAAGGCATATCAATGTATGGGAATTTCTATACTAGGGGCGAACCTTGTGTTCGCCCTCCAAAAGGGGTAAAGACGGATTACACGAATTTTTTATGCGAAATCCGTGTAATCTGAGTAATCCATTTATAATCTGTGATCCTAATCATGATACAGCACAACATTTTTGTCTGGTTTTGTTTTAGCGGCAAGTAGTGATTGTTTTTGAGGTTGTTTTGTTTTTCGGACGTTCTTATCAGCTATACCACCAGATTTTTTTTCATTTTCCTTAGTACTATACCCATTACTTAATCTAAACCGTTCAATCAGGCTTTGTAGTTTTTGAGCTTGAGCGGAAAGTTCTTCAGCACTGGCAGCCATTTCTTCAGCACTAGATGAATTTTCTTCAGTAACGGCCGATACACTTTCGACTGCTTTGGATACTTCTCCAGATGTTTGTGACTGTTCTTGAGTGGTTGTGCTGATTTCACTAATTCCAACAGCCGTTTTTTCAACGCTGGCAAGAATTTTATCCAATGATTTTGCTACTTCATCCGAAAGACGCGAGCCGTCATTCACACGCTTGGTGCTTTCTTCGATGAGTTGAGTGATTTCTTGAGCGGCCTGACTGGATCGTTCAGCGAGTTTCCGAACCTCATCTGCTACAACCGCAAACCCCAATCCATGTTCACCAGCGCTGGCGGCTTCAATTGCTGCGTTTAATGCTAATAAATTGGTCTGATTAGCAATTTGACTGATCACCCCGATGATTTTTGAAATCTGTCCTGAACTTTCATTAATCAGATTCATACCGTCTTTTGATTTTTTAACGGTTTCTCTGCCTTCTTTGGCAAGATTTGTGGTTTCAATGGATTCGGTATTGGCTGACTGAGCATTTTGGGCAACCTGATTGATGGATGAAGTTAATTCCTCAATAGAAGCACTGACTTCTTCTAAAGATGACGCCTGATGCTGTGAGCCTTCTGAAATATTCTGGGCAGTGGCGGAAAGTTCTTCGCCTGAAGCCGCAGTCTGATTTGCGGACTCTCTAATTTCAGACATAATCTTATTCAAATCCTCAGTCATCTGATTGAGCGCCACTGCCATATTACCAATTTCATCTTTGGTGGTAACCTCAACGCTTGCAGTTAAATCGCCATCTGCCACCTGAGTCAGACATTCCGCTACTTCGCGCACTGGACGGGTAATCATCCCAGTCAGGAACCATGCCACAAACATCCCCATGATCACCGCCACGATTAATCCAATGATTACCGTAATGACTGATGAAGCCAATGTCTGAGCATTTTCCGATGCTGATTCGTTGATTCGATCCACGGCCGCGGACATAGACTCATCAATTGCGGCACTTCCTGCTTCGGCTGCAGTGTCCTGTTTCTTCTTCAAATCTGCCATCGTCTCAAAATCCTTCAGCAACTCTTCAGTTTTTGTAACGTATGCTTCGGTTTCTTTACGGGCATCTGCCACCTCTTTTTTTTGTTCAGCGGTGTGTATCAAAGGTTCCAATTCATCGAACTTCTTTTCAATTTCAGAATGATATTTATCAATATCCGCTACTAATGCGGGTTCTTCAAATACCTGATATTTCCAAATTGAAAACCGGACATAGTTGGCCAAATCAATCACATCATGAATTAATGTAATTTTCTTCAATCGTTCATGCAAATTGATTTCTGTCTTGGAAATATTTTGCTGCTGGATAGTATCTATTTCCTCTTTCATTTTTTTATTTTGTTCATCAAGAAGACCATACAACCCTTCCATATAAGCCTTTGCCAGACTATTCATTTCCTGACGTGTAATATCCCGTTCTTTATCAGTTACTTCAATCTGGTCGCAGACCTGAATCAAGGCTTCGACTTGGGTTTTAAATACCGGCAGATTCTTTCTGAGAATCAGTATATGAGGGCTTTTTTCTATGAATTCTTCTGCTTCCTTAATGGCTTCACGCAATTCAGGTATATTTTTATCTGCCTCGTGCATAAACTCTTCATTCTCACTCAGTAAAAACTTATCGTAGTATATATCCACGAGGTCAAAATGATCTATGATATGCTTTTCAATCCTCACGGCAGTGGAATATTCCTTGTCCATGACATCGCTTAACGCTTTAACCTGCTGCATCTGCATGATTGCCAAGCCGCCTAAAATAGCCATAATTACCAAAACGGCTCCAAATCCTAAGCCCATTTTCATTCCTAGTTTCATGGTGTGTTCTCCTTAATTGATATAAAGTAAATATGGATACCGACTTTCGCCGGTATGACAGTTCGGTCAATCGTCATGCCGACGAAAGTCGGTATCCAGTTAAATAATAGTATTATATTATACAAATCTTGCCAATTAAAGTTTTTACTCTCTATAAGTTCTATTTTCCATTTCCGTTTCCATTCCTTTAAT
>PDZT01000024.1 GCA_002753105.1 Deltaproteobacteria bacterium YD0425bin50
CTTTTAGATCGATTAAAAATGGGTGTTCGCAGAATAAACCCGTCTATTTCACCCGATGTTCTGGATACAGCTATAAAACAGATTCAACGCCTCAACTCAACGGAACTCATTGCAAACAACGAATCTTTTCATCGACTTCTAACCGAAGGCATCAACGTAACGTATCAAAAAGACGGCAACAGCAGAGGTGATCTGGTCTGGCTGATCGATTTCAACAATCCTGAAAACAACGATTTTCTAGTATTAAATCAATATACCGTTATTGAAAACCATATCAACAAACGGCTTGATTTGATTTTATTCGTCAATGGATTACCGCTCGTTGTGATAGAGTTAAAAAATCCTGTAGATGAAAACGCCACGATCCATTCCGCATTTAACCAGATACAAACCTATAAATATGCTATTCCAACACTATTTACCTATAACAGTTTTATCGTTATTTCTGATGGTTTTGAAGCGAAAGCAGGAACGATTTCATCAGACATCAGCCGTTTTATGACATGGAAAAGTATAGACGGCAAAATTGAAGTATCATCGTTAATAGGTCAATTGGAAATTCTCATTAAAGGGATGCTAAACAAATCAACGGTGTTAGACCTTATCAGCCATTTTATTGTGTTTGAAAAATCAAAACAAGATGACAAAAACACAGGGATTATTAGCATTCAAACCGAAAAAAAATTGGGGGCATATCATCAATATTACGCCGTTAATAAGGCGGTTGAATCAACTCTACGTGCAGCAGGCTATCTAAAAATAGAAACTCAGAAAGTCAAAAATTATATCGCAGAATCTTCTGTAAGTTACAGTATCAACAATGTCAGCGATTATACATCACAGTCTATGGGTGATCGAAAAGGCGGCGTTGTTTGGCATACTCAAGGAAGTGGCAAATCACTTTCTATGGTGTTTTATACGGGTAAAATCGTACTTTCAATGGATAACCCAACCATAGTCGTTATCACTGACAGAAACGATTTGGATGACCAACTCTTTGATACCTTTGCCGCTTCAAAACAACTTTTACGTCAAGAACCCGTTCAAGCAAAGGATCGGGAACATCTTAAAAAATTATTGAAGGTTGCCTCTGGGGGTATTGTTTTTACAACAATTCAAAAATTTCAAACCGATGAAGGCAATGTGTATGAGATGCTTTCAGAAAGAACCAATATTGTTGTCATTGCCGATGAAGCGCACAGAACCCAATATGGTTTTAAACCCAAAACCATAGATGATCAGGATACCAACGGAGAAGTTATTGGCAAAAAAATTGTTTATGGATTTGCCAAATACATGCGGGATGCCTTACCCAATGCCACGTATCTTGGATTTACAGGAACACCTATAGAAAACACGGATGTCAATACACCTGCGGTTTTCGGAAATTACATCGATATTTACGATATATCTCAAGCCATAGAAGATGGAGCAACAGTACGAATTTACTATGAAAGCCGTTTAGCAAAAATTTCGTTAAGTGATGAAGGTAAAAAACTAATCAAAGATTTTGATGATGATATTGACAATGACGAATTGACCGAAACCCAGAAAGCTAAAACAAAATGGACACAACTTGAAGCACTCATTGGGAGTGAAAACAGAATTAAACAGATTGCCAAAGATATAATTATTCATTTTGAGAATCGTCAGGAAGTCATAGACGGAAAAGCCATGATTGTAACAATGTCCAGAAGAATCGCTGCGGAGCTTTACAAAGAAATCATCAACATAAAACCAGAATGGCATAGCAGCGACATTAAAAAAGGCGTTGTCAAAGTTGTTATGACCTCAGCTTCATCAGACGGCCCGGAAATATCTAAACATCATTCCACAAAAGAACAGCGCCGAACATTATCCAATCGGATGAAAAACCCGGAAGATGAACTTAAAATCGTTATTGTCAGGGATATGTGGCTGACTGGTTTTGATGTTCCATGTTTAAACACCCTTTACATTGATAAACCCATGAAAGGGCATAATCTCATGCAAGCCATTGCACGGGTGAATCGGGTTTATAAAGACAAAATCGGTGGGCTAATTGTGGATTATCTGGGTATTGCTTCTGATTTAAAAAAAGCATTGTCTTTTTATGCCGATTCGGGAGGTAAAGGAGACCCCGCAATTACTCAAGAAAAAGCAGTTGCATTGATGCTTGAAAAATTAGAAGTAGTTTCTCAGATGTTTCATGGTTTTGCTTATGAAGACTACTTTGATGCCGATACACGTCAAAAATTATCTTTAATTCTCGAAGCAGAAAATTACATACTTGGATTAGAAAACGGTAAAAAAAGATTTATCAAAGAAGTTACCGCACTATCACAGGCATTTTCAATTGCTGTTCCCCATGAACAGGCAATGGATGTCAAAGAAGAAGTAGCGTTCTTTCAGGCTGTAAAATCCAGATTAGCCAAGTTTGATAGAACAGGATCAGGTAAAACAAACGTAGAGATTGAAACGACTATAAGACAAATCGTTGATAAATCTCTTGTCTCTGAAAAGGTGATTGATGTTTTTGATGCAGCAGGAATTAAGAAACCAGATATTTCAATCCTATCCGATGAATTTCTTCTTGAAGTCAAAAATATGCAGCACAAAAACGTTGCTATGGAATTACTAAAAAAACTGCTCAATGATGAAATCAAAACCAGAACCAAAAAGAATTTAATCCAAAGTAAGACGTTAATGGAGATGCTTGAAAACGCTATAAAACGATATCATAACAAAATCTTAACAGCAGCCGAAGTGATTGATGAACTGATAAAAGTCTCAAAAGAAATTCATAAGATGGATAAAGAACCACATGAGATGGGTCTATCTGATTATGAATATGCTTTTTATACAGCAGTTTCAAATAACAATAGCGCACGGGAACTCATGGGTAAAGAAAAACTCAGAGAGCTTGCCGTTGTTCTTTATGAAAAAGTAAAAGAAAACGCCTCCATTGACTGGACAATCAAAGAAAGCGTAAGGTCTAAATTGAAGGTAATTGTAAAAAGATTATTAAGACAATATGGGTATCCGCCAGACATGCAAATGCTGGCAACAGAAACGGTATTAAAACAGGCCGAACTGATAGCGGAAGAATTAACCACTGATTACCCTGATTTGTTTAATCTGGGTAATCAGACAAATCACATAAATCGAAGGGGTTATATGTAGAGATGGATGCATTCATTACTTTTTTTTCACATGAAGATATTTGGGGATATTTAACCATGCCTTTCATTAGCGCTATTGTTGGATATGTAACCAATGTTATTGCAATAAAAATGATGTTTTATCCTATTGAATTTATAGGGATTCCACCGTATTTGGGATGGCAGGGAATTGTACCTGCCAAAATTGTTGAAATGACATCAGTTACTGTGGATTTAATGACCACTAAGTTAATCAGTGTAAAAGAAGTCTTTTCGCGGATTGATCCTGTAAGAATTTCACAGGAAATGGAGGAATCTTTTTTAACGCTGATTGAGCCTATGGTAGAAGACCTGATGATATCTTATTCCCCTGTATTATGGGAAACTATACCGATTTTAGTCAAACACCGGATTTATGATCTGAGCAAAAGGGATATGCCTAATGTGGTTGCAAAAATTATGGAAGATATTAAAAACAATATCGATGAAATTTTTGATTTAAAAAAAATGGTGATTGATGCGTTGCTGCGTAACAAACCCCTGATGAATGAAATTTTTTTAAAATGTGGTGAGAAAGAATTTAAGTTTATTGGGGATTCAGGTTTTTATTTTGGATTCTTTTTTGGTCTGATTCAAACGGGAATTTGGTATTATTATCAGGAATGGTGGCTTTTACCTGTAGGTGGATTGGTTGTGGGATATATTACCAACTGGTTGGCGATTAAGATGATTTTTGAACCCAAAAATCCAAAAAAATTGGGGCCTTTGGTTATTCAGGGATTGTTTTTTAAACGTCAAAAAGAAGTTGCGGATGAATACAGTTTAATTATTTCTCGGGAAATACTCTCGCCGCAGAATATTATTGATGCAATTTTTAGAGGCCCAATGACAGATCATGTGTTTAAAATTGTTCAACGACATACGAAAAAATCTGTTGATAAAAGTGCAGGGTTGGCCAAACCATTTGTTCAAGTCGTCATTGGCACAATGAAATATATTGAGATGAAAGAGCGTATCTGTGACAGAGTGTTAGAACAATTTCCCAAATCGCTACAGGCTATAGAAAAATATACAGAAGAAGTCATTGATATGAGGAACCTACTCAAAGAAAAAATGTCGCTTCTTTCACCAGACGAGTTTGAAGGTATTCTCAGACCAGCATTTCAGCAGGATGAATGGAAGCTTATTGTTGCTGGCGGTGTTTTAGGGTTAATTGCAGGAATGTTACAATTATTTTTATTGTTCAAAGATCAATTTTCAGCCTTATTTTTATAGGAGATGACATTGAAAAAATATTTTTTGATCCTGATTCTAGGGTATATCAATTTATGTTTTGTTTTTCCCAAAGAAATACATGCGATAGATGATTTTTTCTATTGGACAGATACAAATGGGGTGAAACATTTTACAAATCGTCCTACACCAACTCAAAGGTCCACTAGTCCTCATATGAATGCTCCAAAAAATCTCCCCAAGGCTAAAGCAGTAGAAAAGGAAAATGCTAAAAAAACAGATCGGGATCGAAAAATACCTGAAAAATTATCTAAAAAAAGACAAACATATCGCCAAAATCAAAAACAAACTACCAATGAAAAGGAAAAGGAAAAGGAAAAGGAAAAGCCAATCCCCAAAAAAGCGCGTTTTTCATGCGACCGCTATCACCAAAAAAGTTCAGAATTAGCTCAACAAGAAGGTTTTGCCTACCAAGCGCAGGCTGTTATTTACAGACATATTGAATTATCATGTACTGAATGTATAGGTGATCAACCTGAAGCCGCATTGGAATATTATCAAAAAGCTGAAGCCTACGCGGAAAAAATGAACACCTGTTATCAATTTCCAGAAATGCCAGAAGAAATAAAAAATAGTAAGGATATAAGCCAAGAAACGATAGATTGGTATAAAACAAAGCAGTGGTTAGGTTCCTGTGTAACCGATTATTTTGATAAAGCAGAAAAGATGCTCAGGATTGGAGACTCATTTATGGGGTGCAATGAAGAAGTTTCTGAACAAATGGATTTTGACATTCCTGTATCTGAGTAGAAACAAGGCTATTTTTAGGCTATCACAATTATGATGAACAAAGTATTTATCACAAGAGCCGCTACGATTACAGCACTTGCAGACAACCTTGAAGACTTATGGCAACGCCTGCTTTGCAGACAATCTGCTGTTCAGCCGATCAATCGTTTTTCTACAGATTCCTATTATTCACATGAAGCAGCTTGTATTGATTCTTTACGCTCTGATGGCAACATATCCTTGGTGCAACCATTGATTGATCGGTTGTTGGAAAATTTAGGGTCAGTACCTGTGGATACGTTTCTAATCACTGCAACAACAAAATCTGGAATAGATACTCTTGAACGATTAAAAAAATATACTGAAGCGGATAAACACGATATCCTTCTTTCCTATTTACCCAAACTGATTTCTCATAAATTAAACTTGAATCATCAGGGAATAAATATCAATGCAGCTTGTGCCTCATCAACAATTGCAGTTGCTAAAGCTGCTTCGTTAATTGCTGCTGGCCGAATATCAGTGGCTTTGGTAGTAGGTATAGATATTCTGACTGAATTTATATTTTCAGGTTTTTCTGCATTAAGGGTTTTGTCTCCAACTACTTGTAAACCTTTTGATAAACATCGGGATGGACTCAATTTAGGTGAAGGTGCAGCAGCATTACTTCTGATGAATGAACAAAGGGCCAAATCTGATGGGATAACACCTATTGCTAGCTTGATTGGCTGGGGTATTGCCACAGATGCTACACATATTATTGCACCCGACATCAATGCAAGTGGACTGATTCACGCAATTCGTCTTGCTTTAAAAAAGGCAAACGTAACGCCTGAAAATATTGCAGGAATAAATGCACATGGAACAGGAACATTCTATAATGATTTAATGGAATTCAATGCATTTCAAGCAATTTTTAAAAATCACATGATACCGATCCATTCAGTAAAAGGCGCTATAGGTCACACGCTTGGTGCGGCAGGCGCAATTGAAATAGCCATTGGAATTCAAAGTTTAATTCATCAGATTATTCCCCCAACAGTTGGTTTTAATGAACCTGAACAGATAACTGCAACCATGATTAGTAACTCATCTGTTCAAATATCAGGTAATTATTTACTCAAAGTAAATTCTGGTTTTGGTGGAATCAATTCGGCTATTATATTAGGTAAAGGAGATTCTGAATAATGGCATTTATTACAGGATTAGGCTGGCTTGATTCTTTCTGCATGGGACATGGATTAATTGATGACAAGTATTCTTTACAAAGCAATAGCAAAACAATTTCTGAACTGAATTTTAAATCCATTATTGATATACCTCATTCGCGATTGGGTCGTATGGATATGTATTCAAAAATGGGCTTTTTAGCGATTGCCTTAGCCTTAAAAGATGCTGGGTTAGATCAATGGAAACAAAAAAGAGATATCAGTATTATTGCTTCAACCATGTATGGCTGTTTAACGACTGATTTGGCCTATTGGGATACAGTGCTTGTTGACAATGGCCTTTTTGCAAGTCCGAATTTGTTCGCTTACACATTGCCAACTGTTTTTTTAGGAGAAGCCGCGGTTTGTTTTGGATTAATTGGCCAGCAGTTTATTGTCAATGACTCTTCACCGATTGGGATTTCAGGGTTACAACTCACCATAGATACGATTGATGATGAAGATACTGAATGTATGCTTTATGGATTATGTGACTTATTTCCCCCATTAGAATTTTGTCAACATGGTCAGGATATCTGTGGCGCTTTTTTTATGGTGCTTGAAAAAACTGTGCAGGATGGTAGAAAAACCTATGGTGAAATCTATCGAAATACGATGGGTGATATTATATTTAATGAAAAAATTATCCCGAATATTTTAGTACTAATCAATTCCCTTTCCCATAAGACTGAATGAGATGTTTTAAAAATTTTACTCGCTCGGTTATATTATCCGCTTGTGTAATCCCGGTAACCATTGCTACCCGTTTTGCACCCTGTTCTAATACCAGATGGATATTGTCTAAATTAATGCCTCCCATGGTTGTAAACGGGATAGTCAAGTGAGGGCTAATTTCTGATATGACTTTTGGACCTAGGAAGGTTTCTACATTTTCTTTGGTACTCGTAGAAAAGATTGGGCCAATATTAACATAATCTGCCCCAGCCAGTTCAGCATCCAAAGCCTCTTGTAAATTATGCGTAGATGCACCAATGATCAACTCAGGAGCTAAAGCTCTAGCGACATGAATGGGCAAATCATCCTGTCCTAAATGAACTCCATCAGCATGAACTGCTAACGCTATATCGATATGATCATTAATGATCAGTAAAACGTTATGGTTTTGTGTAGCAATGCGAAATGTTCTTGCTAAATCATAATATTTTTTTTTAGAAAGTTTTTTTTCGCGTAACTGAATAATTTTTGCTCCACCTTGGATGACACTTTCCAAGACTTCACTATTTGAACGTCCATGAGAAAGCGCTTCACAGGTAACTGGATAAATATCAACTTCCTGAAATAGGGCTAACCGTTCTTGCTTATTCATCCACCACCTACAAATTGAATTAATTCGATTTCATCATGATTAAGAATAAATACATTTTTAAGATCATCTTTTTCGAGGATTTGACGATTATATTCAACAACAATTGTTTTGGGATCGATGGCCAATTCTTCTAAAAGTGCGGCTATAGAAATTGTTTCTAACCGGGTCTGAAGTGTTCCATTTAATGTAAATGTGATAGGCATGAAAAAAAATAGTGATGGGAATTTTTGTAAGGGGCGAATAATGATTCGCCCCTACATCATTTTTAATGAACCATAACTTCTTCTTTAACAGTTACAGCGATTTTAAGTAAAATTGTAAGCACAAAAAAGCCAATTGCCCATACGCCCAATGAGATCATTATTTCTTGTAACGTTGGTACGTATTCATTGTAGTAATGTAAAGGTGATGGGACAAATCCACCCGAAATCATACCTAACCCTTTGTCAATCCATGTTCCTACAAATATTATACCGCAAGTATAGGGTAATATCCGTTCATCTCTACGTGTTTTAGGATTAACAAGCAGTATAATTCCACAAATCATGAGCAAAATGGATACCCACATCCAAGGAACAAGAACACCATGTCCATCATGACCTGCAAATAGATACTTCAAATGAGTCATATGTTCTGGAATTTGACTATAAAATACAACAAACACTTCGCACATGAAAAAGAAAACATTTGCAATAAGCGCATAAGTTACAATTTTTGATAAAGTTTGAATCGCTTCTGAACCTGCATCAAAACGAGTTACTTTTCGGATTAAAAAGCATAACATAATAACAAAGGCAGGTCCGGCAGCAAATGCTGACGCCAAAAATCGTGGTGCAAGAATAGCCGTTAACCAGAAACCTCTGCCCGGTAAACCGCAGTACAAATACGCTGTTACCGTATGAATACCAAATGCAAATGGGATTGAAATGTAGATTAATGGTTTAACCCAATGCGGCGGTGCAACTGAATTTCGTTCTGCTTCAAGCACTTTCCAACCCACGATAATATTCAGCAAGAGATATCCATTTAAAACCAGCGTATCCCAAAAGAGTACTGACCCCGGTGTCGGATGCAGCCAAACATTTAATATACGCATGGGTTGGCCTAAATCTACAACAATAAACAAAAGGCACATACACAATGCAGCAACCGCCACAAATTCACCAATAATGGTAATTTTCCCAAATTTTTTATAATCATGTAGATAATATGGTATTACCAGCATAACGCCTCCTGCGGCAACACCGACGAGGAATGTAAACTGGGCGATATAAAATCCCCACGAAACATCCCTGCTCATCCCTGTTATGCCTAAACCAAAATACAATTGCCCAATATAACAGGCAAAAGCAACACCAATGACACCTGATAACGCCATCAGCCACAACCAATACTTTTTTGTTCCTTTTAAAGCCGTCTCTAACATAAGCACCTCATCCTCATTACACAATATAGTAAACAGATGGCATTGTACCAAGGTTCTGTTTACGCTGAATTGTGTAACTTTCCTTTAGAATATGTCGAATTTCAGAATTTGGATCATGTAGATCTCCGAATACAATGGTACCTTCTGATACTTCTACGCAAGCAGGCATTTTTCCCATTTCAAGCCGTTCTGCACAAAAATTACATTTTTCCACAACACCTTTCATGCGTGTTGGAAAGTCCATATTGAGTTGACTAATAAAAGGCCTCGGATCTCTAAAATTAAAACTACGCGATCCATATGGACATGCGGCCATACAAAAGCGACATCCAATACACCTGTGAAAATCCATTAAAACAATCCCATCAGCGCGTTGAAATGTCGCTTTGGTAGGACATGCACGAACGCAAGGCGGATTATTGCAATGGTTACATAGCGTCAAAAAAGGTTGTGTATGGGTTTTTTCATCAATATATTCATGTTCATTTTCTGGAAAAGCATGAGTATAAGGTTCTTCCCATATCCATTTTATTTCATGCCGTTTGTTTTCCATGTGCGGCACATTATGAGTAACATGACAAGCCGAAATAATTTTTTTACGAATGGGTTCAGTTAATTTTGATGTATAAATAGCCATACCCCATCGTCCAGCAGTCTTTACTGCTGATTGAGTTGAACTTTCAGATTTTACATTTTCCACTGGTTTAGGTTCTGGTAACTTTTCAGTATTATGTTCCGCAGGTTGCTGAGTGGGGGCAACCTCATGCTCAACTTGCGTTGTTGCACTGACCAAAGACCCTACACCGAATCCCAATGCCGATATTCCCGCAATTTTTAAAAAATTTCTTCTTGTATTTTCCATTAGTTTATCTCCTTCGGTGTTATATGGCAATCCCAGCAATACGGATTTACCGAAGCATATGTGTGGCATCGATCACAAAACTGGCTTCTATTCGTATGACATCCCATACATGAATCTTTACCAGATGAGAGACTCATCGTGTACATTTTGCCATTCATGCCTTGAAATGAACGAGTCCCTTGTCGAACCACATCCTCACGCCATATATTTAAGATTTGCATGTGTTGATTTTTCATATATGATTTATCTGCAACACAAGTTTGGGCTTCTTTGGCTGCTGCTGATAGTAGAATTTCCGGAGCCACAGATGCATTTCCTAAATTATACCAAAATGGAAATGTAACCACTGCACAAAAAACGAACAATCCGCCATAGATTAGTATTTTTTCATTCATACGCCATTCCTCCTTTATTCTGAATCCTCAGCGGATTGTAAAGGTTCACCTCTTAAATCGGTTGTTCGTTCTTGTTCATCGGGCATAACAAGTGCATTAGCAACCAATTCATGTAATCCTGTCACATTAACCTCAGGAACCCAGTAGTTCATCAATGTTGGCAACGCAGCCCGGTCTATAGCACATACACATGCCAGCATATTTACACCGAATTTTTCATGAACATATTTCACAGCATTTGCTCTTGGTAGGCCACCTGCAAGACGAAGTTCCATATTTTCACCTGCATTTAATCCTGAACCGCTACCACAGCAAAAAGTTTGTTCACGAATTGTACTTGAAGGCATTTCATAAAAATGTTTACATACATTTTGTATTACATAGCGTGGCTCTTCAAACATGCCCATGCCTCGTGCAGGGTTACAGGAATCATGAAATGTAACTTTTAAATGATCGTTTCTTCTTGGATCAAGCTTCAATTTCCCATGTTTAATCAAATCTGCGGTAAACTCTGCAATATGAACCATTTTTGTAGAAGCGGCATTGGTAAATGGTGTTCCTGTAATAGGTGAAACCGGAACTTCCAAGAAATCCGCAGGCCCATTCATGGTATCCATATACTGGTTAATAACCCGCCACATATGACCACATTCTCCGCCGAGTATCCATTTGACGCCTAATCGTTTCGCTTCAGCATACATCTTTGAATTCAAACGTTTCATGGTTTCATGAGATGTAAAGAAACCAAAATTTCCTCCTTCTGATGCATACGTGCTCCATGTAATGTTTAAGCCATATTCGCGTTTTAAGTAATCAAATAGCATTAAATATCCCATGCAGGTATAGGTTCCCGGGTCTGCAAATACATCACCGGATGGTGTAACAAAAAGAATATCTGCACCTTTTTGGTTAAAACTTGGCTCCATACGTAATCCAGTGATCGTCTCGATATCATCTACAAAAAAATCAATCATATCTTTAAACGCATGGGGTTGAATTCCCAAGTGATTTCCTGTCATGTAACAATTAGACACTGGCGTTGCTATCCAATCAATGTTCAGTCCTAAAAGATTAAGTAATTCTCGTCCAAATATTGTAATTTCTGCAGTATCAATGCCATAAGGACAAAATACTGAACATCGCCGACATTCTGAACATTGAAATAAATAATACCACCATTCTTTTAAAATTTGAGCGTCCATTTTTCGAGCGCCAGCAGCTTTTCCAAGAAGTTTGCCCATCATCGTAAAATCATTGCGATAAACAGACCGTAAGAGTTCAGCTCTTAACACAGGCATATTCTTTGGATCGCCAGTTCCTAAAAAGAAATGGCATTTATCAGCACATGCGCCGCAACGTACACACGTATCCATAAACACTTTAATGGATCGAAATCGCTTTAGTCTTTCTTTAAATCCATTATGAAGAATTTCTTGCCAGTTTTCTGGTAATTTCCAATCTTCTTCTAATGGGTCCCATTTTCGTGCATATGGAAAACCTAAGGTCTCCAAACTTTTTGGATTTGCCACATAGCAATACCGCCCTTTTTTAATTTCAACTGGCAAATCCATCCAGCCTTTTTTCGGAGGCTGATGATTTAATGAATCAATAAATTCTTGTGGTTTTAATTCCTTTGCCATTACGACTCCTTTTCCACTGGAAGTCCAGCTTCTATCATTTTCTCTCTAAAATCATCTTCATATTCTTCATATGTATGAACCTTTACAGGATAATTCCAAGGGTTTATATGTCGCTTTTGCCGTGTATCGCAAGTTAAATTACGTGTAGGACTTAAAAAAATACCGCCCATATGCATCAGTTTACTAAACGGGAAATACACAAGTAAAGTGCATACCAAAAATAAATGGATATAAAACATGACACTGATAGTATCAGGTATAACCGGCTTAAACATCACCAGTCCCATCGTAAATGATTTTATTCCGACTACATCAACTTTTGAAATATAACGCATATACATGCCTGATAACACAATCGCTATAATGAGAAGTAACGGGAAATAATCTGCTGCAAGTGATATATACCTAACTTGAGGAATCATGATCCGGCGTAAGAATAAAAAGCATATTGCACCTAATAAAACAAATCCAGATATAAATATTCCGGGAAGACCTATTTGAAGAATACCGTCCAATTTTTCAACAATGGTAATACAGAGTGGAATAGGATCAGTGAAAAAACGCATATGTCTAATGATAACAGTTAAGAATGAATAATGAAAAGCTAATGCAAAAACCCAAAGCCATAATTCCCAAGAAAAAGTCATTTTAGGCCCATTTTTATCCATTGAAAACTTTGTGTTTCTAAACAATGACCGGAATGCGAAAATTTCTAATAGCATCCGAATAACTACCCCTTTTTTAGTGAAGGGACAATCAATTTTGTTGGCCTTAATCCAAGGCAAGGATTCCTGTTGACCACAAGTTGTTGGAATACGAAATGGGACTGCTGACATTGACCATCCAATGACTTTACTTATAAAGCCCAATAGAAAGATGGACAAGGCTGTGTAAGGAATAAGGACACCAAACACGTAGCGCATTCCTAAAAATTTAATACATACTAGTGGAAAACAACATAGCACGATAATGGCTATTCCCGCGAACTTATACTTATCCTCCATAATTCGTTTCCCTCTTTTTTAAAGTGTTTCGAATATAAAAACTACTACCAAAACTTATTTCCAAATAAAAAAACTAAACATTCGTCTCGACATTCAATACACCGGCTTTTTGTAATGCGTTATATACCAGTCGTTCTTTTTCTGAAACGCGCAGTTCACATATTTTTTCTCTACACATCATATAAATGTTAAAGGCCGTTTGAATAAATTGGTCTATCATGCCTTCAATTTCAAGCAATTCTATGTATCCATTAGCATCAATTAAGCTGTCTTTTACGTTAGATCGAACAATTGGTTTTAAAGCAAACAAAAAACCCACTGCCTGATCAGGTGTAAATGCTTGAACCGCTCTTATTCTGACGATTGTTTCAATATTCGTATTCAGCTCTTTTTGAGTAATATCACCTTCAATAAGCGCTTTCACAATAGTCGATAATGCTTCGTGTAAATGAGGCCCTACTGGATTCTTAAAAGGATCAGGTTGACGTGCAAGAAACTCTGATGTATCTTTCGGATAGGTCTGTACAACAGTTTCAAACCATTGTTTGATAATTTCTGTCTGTTTTTGTTTTAAAATACTTTTAATTTGCATGTAATTTTTGAGCTCAATGTAATAAAATGTACTTGATATATCCGATTCGCATTATCATATGAGTGCTATCGATTTTTTTAAAAGTTGCATTTAAACAACGTTAATAGATGATGTCAAGCAGAAAAAGATATTGGTGGATTACTTTAAAAATTTGAATAAACATAAACCAATACACATCGTAACCCCATTGGGCATCCACAATGCAATCAAGGGAGGGAGCATATTCGTTTCACCTAAGGTCCAGCCCGCACTTAACATAATGTAATATAAAATAAAAAATACCAGACCTAATCCTAACCGCGCTGTTTTTTTTCGGGTAAGTTGCTGAATACCTAAAGGAAATGACACAAAAGCTAAAGAAAAGCAGGCAAAAGGAATAGCAAATTTTTCATGCCATTTCACTTTTGCTGTGAAATATTCCCGATTTTTTTGGGGAAACGCATTAATATAGTCGCTTAATTCTTTGAGACTCATCTCTTTTCTTGTCTTGGTTACTTTTTTCAGAGCTGCTTCAGCCTCTGTAAAGTCAAGATGAATCTCATAAGTTGAAAAATAAATCGAATGCACTTCTTGGCGGTTCATATCCGTTTGAATAATCGAACCATTGAATAAGCGAAGAACGAGCATGTATTTATCTTTAGAATGAATTAAGTTGCCTAAGGGTGCCGTGACAGTACTCATTGTTTTTGGATTTCGATGATCTTCAATAAAAATATTTTTGAGTTCCCCTTGGTTAATATCAATGTTTCCGATATAAATCACCATATCTTTAAAGGTATCAACAAAAACACGTTCTTTTAAACCGATAGTTACATTCGCTTTTGCCAATTCATGTACCATTTTTTTTGTCGATAAACGCCCCCATGGGTCCCCAAATAGTGTCATCACGCCTGTGCATAGACAACCAATCATACACAACAAAAAAATGGGAGGGACTAATGTAGAAATACGAATGCCACTTGATGTTAGCGCAATGATTTCATTTTCAAATGACAATTTGAGCAAAGTCAACAGAACCGTTACCATAACGGACATAGGAATGGTAAATTGCAAAAAAAAAGGCATGGAATAAATGATCATCCATAATACAGAAGACATTGAAACTCGGTAATTCACAACCATGTTTGCAATTTCTAATAATTGCGACATTAAAAATATAAAGGTTAAAAAAATAAGATTGATAAAAAAAGGGAATAACAGCTCAGAAAAAAAATATCGATATAGAATTGTGTTCAGTCGCATAAAGAGTGCCTTTGTTTTGTACTTGACTATTTACATTTTTTTAACAAAATGTATCATTTCAATTTGCTTTTGTCATTAACTTGTTATAATGAAACTGAACTTTTAAATACTATCTCAAATAGAATAATAATGATAATTAAAAAAATATTTACGGTGTGCGTTTGAAATGAATAAAAGAATAATTAGTCAATTTGGAATTTTAATAACATTTGTTTTCGTTTCCAACACTGCTATAGCTGCTCCGATGTTTTCTTTCAATTATATTCAACAAAAACTGATCAGTGACGGTTTCTCTAAACAAACAATACAAGCGATGTATGCGAGACCAGATGTAAAAAGTGATTTTAAAGCGATTTCTCTTTTTTTTATTCAACAGGAATCCAAATTAAATTATGATCAGTTCCTTTCACCAGAGCTTATTGGCAAGGCAAGGTCATATCTAAAAGAGCATGAAAAAGAATTACAAGTTGCTGAAAATAATTTTCAGGTAGATCCCAAGATCATTACAGCCATCACTTTAGTTGAAACGCATTTAGGCACAGTAGTGGGAAATCGAAAAGTTATCAATACGTTATCCTCAATAGCATCTCTTGGTGATCGTCATGTTCGTGATCAATTATGGAAATCTATTTCTGATTCTACGCATTATTCTAGAAAAAAATTTGCAAAACGATGTAAGGCAAAATCAGAATGGGCGTATGATGAATTAAAAGCATTCCTAAAGTTTGCCAAACAAGAATCGTTTGATCCTATAGAAATCAAAGGTTCTTTTGCAGGTGCTATGGGGATTTGTCAATTTATGCCAAGCAATGCCCTGATTTTAGCAAAAGACGGAAACGCAGATGGTAAAGTTGATTTATTTAATCACGCTGATGCGATTGTTAGTATTGCCAATTTTTTAAAAAAATATGGGTGGCATCCATCCATCTCTAATCAAGATGCTTATGAAGTACTGCTTTACTATAACCGGAGTAAATATTACGTTAATACGCTGCTTAAAATTCGTGAAACTTTATAGTTTAATATACATTCACAGGAACAAGTAATACCGTGCATACAGTCAAAATGTTTATAGTTATTGGAATTGTTTTTTGGATATTAACCGTGTTGGCAATCATTGATCTTGCATGGAAGGATTTCGGTAGCCTTGGAAAAAAAGTTGCTTGGGCATTTATCATTTTTATTCCATTTATCGGATGTATCATGTATTTTATCATCGGTTATCGTCAAGGAAAAAAACAGTCTGTTACATTAAAAATTGATAAAATAACATTTGACAATACCAAAAAAAATCAATAAGTTTTGACAGTTGATTATCTGGGTCCCATCGTCTAGTGGTCTAGGACATTGGCCTCTCACGCCAGCAACACGGGTTCGAACCCCGTTGGGATCATTCAATGATATTATACCACAAAATACCTAATGCGTTGTCTTCTTAGAAATGATACTATTCCGTTCATTTTTTCTCATTATTACTAACTCGTATTTCAATGGAAACAGGTTAATTACTATATGAAAATGTGCTATCAATTTCTTATTATCTTCTTATGTATTTTTCTTAGTGAAATCAATGGGTTTTCAAAACTTCAAGACGAGTTAAGTCAAAAAGCCCTTGAGAATATTGAAAAAGAAGCTGAATACATGGAAGCTGAAATGATTGATGAACGCGATGTTATTACTGCTGGAAGAAGAGTACAAAAATTGATTAAAGCGCCTTCAGCTATAAGTATTGTTACAAATGAAGATATCCGGCTTTCAGGTGCAGTTCAACTCACCGAGGCATTAAGGCAGTTACCCGGTGTTAATTTAGGATATACAAGCGTGACTCAGATGCCTTTGGGCGGGATACGTGGCGTTTCAAAGCTTCCAACAAATAAAATTATGTTTTTAATTGATGGTGTGCCTTGGTTAAATGATGCGTATCGTATCGGTTATTACAATATGCTTCCCTTTTCTTTGGATCAGATCGAACGGGTTGAGGTGTTAAGAGGTGCAGGTTCTTCTTTATACGGTGCCAATGCGATGTTTGGCGTAATCAATGTTATTCTAAAAAAACCCGAGGATAATCAAGGAAGTTTTTCTTCATTCATCGCTGGAGAAGGTGAAACGCACATTGCGAACACGATGTATGGGGGGCATATTCAGAAAGACCTGTTTTATAATCTTTCAGCGGGGTATGAAAATCAGGATAATGGTGATTATATTGCTTGGAAAGCAGACCCCATGAGAAGACTTTTCAGAGTCAATTCAAATTTTACATGGAACGTAAAAGAAGATGCATCGCTTTCCTTCTGGGCTGCTTATTTATATCCAAAATCCATGGATAATATTTTAGAATCCACAGGCCCTATGGATTTTAGTGGTGGAGCTACCTATTGCGCATCGGTCATGTATAATGCATACAATCCCAATATTATTATCAAAGGCTATGCAAAAAATATGGAGGAAAACAAGGGGTGGTCTTTGGGAAAAAAAGAACTGTCTTTTTCCAGCCAAGGTGTAAGGGGTATTGATATGCAGCATGAATTTGAGCCGATTGCCAATGATATAGTGGTATGGGGAGGTAATGTTGAATCCGAATATTCAGAATCCGCAGCCATTGGCGGAAAAAGAACACATAATATGTTGGGTCTGTTTTTAGATAACACTTACGATTTCTTTAATGTTTTTGGGTCATACGACAATGAATTTTCTATCAATACAGGGATTCGGTATGATAAACATCCCAATACAGGCACGTTTTTTTCTCATCGATTGTCCGGAATATTTTCTTTTTTAGGAAAGCAAAATATCCGTTTTACATGGGGACGCTCTTACCGAACTCCAGACTTTGTCGAAAATTACTATGATCGTTTTTCCATTTATAAGCAAGGCAATTCTCAGGCTGGAATTCCAGATATTTACCTGCATATCTATGGCCAAGAAGACAATCGCGTAGAACAAGCGGTGAGTTATGAAATAGGCTATCATAATCAGTGTACCCGCAACTGGTTTTTCAATATTAATTTTTTTAATACAAAGATTAAAGATTTTGTGTATTTTGCAAGCCAGAAGGAAAACATGTATGTTGATCCTGAAATTGGAGGATTAGTTATACCAACCCCCTTTATTAATATCGGTGATGCAGTTCAGGATGGTCTTGAATTTGAAACCGAGTATCAATTCACTGCATATCTGAAAGGGAAGTTTAATTACACGTATATTGAACAAAAAGAAAAAGCGGATAAGGTTAAAGAACTCTTAATCATGACTCCCAAACACATGGCCAATGCAGAACTCAGAGCTAAATTTAAAAATGGATGGTCAACGAATATCAGTCTGTATTTTAAAGACAGAACAATATGGAGAGAATATACTTGGGCAAGTCCACTAAAAGATACGCGTGCTGGCGGAACTGCAGCAGGTTATGGCATTCTGAATATTCGCATTGGATATGAGTTTAACTTGTATGATACGAATTCAGAAATTGCAATTTTTGCCTTTAACCTACTTGATAAACGCTATGATGACTATCCTATGGATACATCAGATATTGGAAGAAGAATTACTGCGCATCTATCCTTTGCCTTTTAGGAGTCCTCAATATGATCCATGTTATCCTTATATTCATTTCCTTTCTATTCATATCCACTCATATTACAATTGCAGATATAGGAACCGATTCTAAAACCAAGCGATTTGAAATTCTAGAAAAAATCGCTGAAGATAACATACAAGAGATGGAATTAGTTAATCTCTATATTACCACATCGGGCAGAAAATCTCAAAAAATGATAGAAGCATCTTCAACGATGAGTGTTGTTACTGCTGAAGATATTCGGCTTTCTGGAGCGACGCAACTTACAGAAGCGTTGATAATGCTCCCCGGAGTAGATATGGGATATTTATGTCCAAACTGGCAGATGGTCGGAGGCATCCGGGGATTTTCCAAACTGCCAATGAATAAAATTATTTTGATGATTGATGGTATGCCATGGATTGCAGATGTGTATGGCATACCCAGCTTACTAGTTCTTCCAATTTCTTTAGAAGAAATTGAGCGTATTGAAGTCTTAAGAGGCCCAGGATCATCTCTTTATGGCGCAAATGCCATGTTTGGTGTAATCAATGTGATTACTAAAAAAAATGAGGATCAACAGGGGGGGCATGTTAACTTAACTGGAGGCCAATGGGAAACGCTGATCGGCAACATTCGCTATGCGGATTCTATTGATGATCGTATTTCTTATCGTATTTCAACCGGATATGAAACCGCAAATAATACAGATTATATTGCATGGCAATCGGACCCCATGAAAGAATTGGCGAGAATCAATGCAAATATGTGTTATCATATCAATCAAGAGGATACTTTTTCATTGTCTGGTGCGTTTATTGATTTATTCCATTTAGATTATATCAATGAAAGTACAGGACCTGTAACATTTGAACAGGGTACCTATTGGGGAACAATTGCGTATGATTCCAAAAAACCCAACATAAGTATGAAAAGTTATATGTTAAAACGCGGTAAAAATTCAGGATGGGCTTTAGGTGAACATATTTTTCGTTTTCAAGCAGAATCTTTAGGGATTGATCTACAGCACCTAGTTGAACCTGTTGAAGATGATTCCTTGGTGTGGGGGGCGAACTTTACTCAACAGAACGTTTGGGGGCAATTAATTTCAGGTAGAAAATTGCATAAAAGTTACGGATTATTTGTCGATAATACTTATGATTTATTAAATACCTTTGATCTTGAAAATCATGCTATGGCCATTAATGGTGGTATTCGATATGACCATCATTCAATTACGGGCGGTAGTCTATCGCATCGTTTGGCATTGATTTATTCACTGTTGAACAAGCATTATTTTCGTTTTACATCGGGAACTTCATACCGAAATCCAGATTTTGTGGAAACCTATTATGATCGGACTTCTCTGTATAAAGAAGCTGATTCATCAATAGGAACGCCAGATATATATTTACATATCTATGGTCAAAAAAATAATAAAACAGAAAAAGCGATGGCATATGAATTATCCTATAATACGCAGTTTACCCCAAGATGTTTTTTTAACACGAATTTATTCTATACTAAAGTTACGGATTTTATTTATTTTGTAAGTCAAAAAAATGCAGCGTATTTTGACCCGTCATTTTCAGGCATTGTCGTTCCAACACCGTTTATGAATATAGGAAATGCGAATCAATATGGTGCAGAAATTGAAATGAGATATGTATTTTCAGATACCTTGAGCGGGTGGATCAATTATACCTATTATGATCAAACAACTCATGATAAACAAGTTGAACAATTGGTGAGCATGACACCGGGGTATATGGCCAATGCAATCTTAAGAGCAGTTCTTGAAAATGGTTTTTCGTCACAGATTGGACTGCACTATAAAGATAGTACGGTATGGAGGCAATATACATGGAATCATCCTGAGAGAGACACCAATGTCGGAGGTATAGCCCCAAGCTATTGGATTTGTAATGCCCGTTTGGGTTATACGTTTCATATCAATACAACTGATATGGAGGCTGCCTTAAGTTTGTTTAATCTGCTCAACAAAAAATATTCTGATTTTCCGATAGATACTTCAGATATGAGTCGAAGAATTACAGTTCATTTGTCAATGGCATTTTAGGAACGTGACCATTTTGGTTTTGAAAAAAAGATTCATTTTACATTTGTTTATCTTTGTCAACTTGGTGTTATGCTTTGTTAATACTGCTTATTTACAAACCGAAAAAATATTTATTTACGCATATAGTCCTGAAATTTATACTGAAAAATTTTCAAAACTCAAAATTGATTTTGATTCTTACTTATCTCAATTCGGTTCTTATGAATTTCAGCCATTTAGTAACCGTGAAATATTTGAAAATTATATTAAAGACAAGCACCAATGTGCGATTTTACTGTCGAGTTGGCACTATAAAAAAATAGCCAAAGCATATTCATTGGTACCCATTTTAGTGGGTGTCAAAAATGGTTCTATATACCAGAAAAGCGTCTTAGTATCTAGAAAACAAAAAATAGAGATAACAGACATTTTCACAAACCGAATTGCCTCAGCAAACAGCATTGAATATACAAAAAGCCTCTTAATGGCTATGTATAATTTACCTGATCCAGACAAAATCAATCGTATTATCATTGTTCCTAAAGAAATTGACGCGCTGTTTTCAGTAGGGTTTGGATTTTCTGAAATCGCAGTCACTTCAAGAAATTCTTTAGATCGATTTAAAGCCTACGAACCCATATTATATCAAAAACTGGCAATCGGAGCTGAAAGTAAAAATATCTTGCTACCCATTATTGCTGTTCCAGATGGTTTTCAAAAGGATTCACAGACTACAATTAATATAATTAAAAATATGACTAAAACTCAGGCAATAGATACGATTCATTTGCTTGGAATTGATGCATGGCAACCCATTGACCTTTCAGAATTAGAGAATTAAATGAAAAACATAAGATTCTATTTATGGTGTTGGTTCTGTATGCTCGGTTTAATCAGATCATCGTTTGCTGAAATGCCCAAAACGATTATTATCAATTCTGATTATTCAGTAAAGAAATATCAAACGGTTCAGGATGAATTTGAAAAAACGTTTTCATATCCAGTTAGTAAAATAGACCTTGGTGATCCACAATGGGGATACTCCAAAGTAAAAAGTTATTTAACCTCCGAGCCTCATGGATTGATCTATTGTATTGGAACCGAAGCCTTATTATTGACTCGTAAATATAATAAAAATGAACGGATTTTGTTTTCATCAGTCGTTAATTGGCTCCGTTTTCCGGTTGATGAAAATAGTTATGGTATTTCGAATGAAATTCATGTGGGCATGCAGCTTGCCATGTTTCAGTATTTTTTCCAAAAAATTAAAAAAATTGGTATTGCATACAGCGAAAAATATAATGCAGAATGGTTTAAACTTGCGTCAATTGAGGCTGAAAAACGAGGAATTCAACTCATTGGTCAGACAATTACAAAGAAATTGGAATTAACAGAATTGTTGCCTCAAATCGAAGCGCTTTGGATAATCCCTGAACCCATGATTATCTCTAAAAAAGACTATCTTTTTGAAATTTTGGAAACGTGTGAAAAATCGAATATCCCAATTTTTTCTTATCTTCCCGACCTTTCTGAATGCGGCGCTGTTCTGATTATTACAGTTGATGATCCAACAATAGGACGTCAATCTGCCGATATTGCTATGCAAATTCTTGAAGAAAAACCCATTCAGGATAAGATTCAATCCCTCGTTGGTTCCCATGTAATTTTTAATTTAAAAAAAGCGAATTCATATCAACTCAAGTTCAATAAAGATGCTTTAGACGCTGCCGATGTTATTCTCAAATAATAAAAACAGGTAAGAGTCAGGGTAATTCCTGATGGAGAAGCTCATAATCATGGTTATATATAGACTTTCAGATAATTCATTTCACAAGGCTAGATGGAGGAGATAATACATTTTAGTATATCTCCGACCGATAACGCCGTGAAATTATTTATCTGAAAGTCTATAGCATCTGAATCAATCGCATAGCCTTTACACGTGCCCATTGATCAGTCTGAAGAATAGTGGATAGATTTGGATTGGATGTAATAACATGTCGATCCATAACAGAACGGATCAGTTTTGGGATTTGGACAAATTGAATCTGATTTTGTAAAAAAGCCTCGACAGCTACCTCATTTGCTGCATTTAAAACCGCCGGCATCGTATGACCTGTACGACTCGCATCATAGGCTAAAGAAAGACAGGGAAACCGATGCACATCAGGTTGTTCAAAAGTTAATCCTTGCATGGATAAAAGGTCAGGTTCGGGTTGATCGATGGGCAACCGTTTTGGATAGGACATCGCATACGCAATAGCGCCTTTCATATCTGGCACACCCATCTGGGCAAGAATTGAACCATCTTTAAATACGACCATTGAATGAACAATACTCTGAGCATGAACCAATACATCAATTTGATTTAAGGGAATGTCAAACAGATGTTTGGCTTCGATCACTTCTAAACCTTTATTCATCAATGTTGCTGAATCAATGGTAATTTTTTTGCCCATTGTCCAGTTGGGATGGTTTAAGGCATCGGCTACAGAAATTGTGTCAAATTGGGTTGAAGGCGTATTACGAAAAGGGCCTCCTGATGCTGTCAGGTAAATTTTAGCAACATCTGATTTATTTTGGCCGCTGAGACATTGAAAAATTGCACTGTGTTCACTGTCAATTGGCATAAGTTGAACGCTGTTATCTCTAACTTGTTTCATGACAATATCACCTGCCATGACCAGAGTCTCTTTATTAGCAAGTCCAATATCTTTTTTAGCTTGAATTGCGTTGATGGTAGGTAATAAACCTGATGCACCTACCATTGCAGAAATGACCATATGGACAGATGAATATGTGGCAGCTTCAATGTATCCCTGCTCACCAAAAAGAATATCGCAGGATACATTTTTCGACAACATAGACTTGAGCGTTATGGCATCATCCTGTTCTTTAACTACAGCAAGTTCAGGTGAAAATTGTTCAATTTGTGACTTCAAACGGTGAATATTTTTTGCTGCTGATAGGGTTTTGATTTTAAAAAGCTGAGGGAATTGTTCTACAATTTTTAAAACATTCGTACCAATAGACCCAGTTGAACCTAAAACGGCAATATGTTTCATATCAAATGAGCATCTTTTTAAGATAAAAAATGACCGGGATTGCAAAAAGTAAAGCATCGATTCGATCTAAAAACCCCCCATGACCGGGCAGCAGTCCACTCGAATCTTTCACTTGACCTTGACGTTTTAACATGGATTCAAACAAATCACCCAATGGTCCTGCCAATGATACAGCAATAATCAACACAACACATTTCACTATATTTAGTTGAGGTAACCATAAAAATGCGAATAACAGACCCGTGAGAAGCGTACAAAAAATTCCTCCAAATAAACCCTCAATGGTTTTCCCCGGACTGACATGAGGACTCAGTTTATGCTTACCCAAATATCTTCCCGTATAATAAGCACCTGTATCTCCGGATGCAACGAGCAATAGCAAGAAAAAAATCCAGCGAATACCATCTCCTTCAGGTGTATTCCTTAATAAAATGAGATGAGAAAGAAGAAGTGGAATATAAACCAAGCCTTGAAGCTGTTTTGCTGCAATGGAAATCATTGATGGATTTTGTTGATACTGCATGAGACAGATCAAATTACAAATCAACATATCGGCTACAATAAGCGCGATCATCAGATGGAATAGGTTAAAATAGGCCGCATACATAAGTATTGGACATAAAATCATTCCTAATACGCTAATCATATGAAATTGATAATCTGTATTTTGGCTAAAAACAATACCATAATATTCCCATAAAGTTAACATGCTGATAATAGCAATAAAAATGGTAAAGAGTACGCCACTACCCCAATTGATTAGGATAATTAATATTGGGATCCCCACGATTGCGGTTAACCATCGTTGTAAAAGCATTGAATTACCAAATTAAGTTAGTTAGTTAACTATTTCTAAGTAGATACAGTTCCGTATCTTCGTTCCCTGAGTTGATATGAATGAAGTATCTGAAGATATTCTTCTTTTGTAAAATCCGGCCATAAGGTTTCTGTAAAAAATAATTCTGTATATGCCAGTTGCCATAACATAAAATTGCTAATTCGCATTTCACCGCTTGTTCGAATCAGAATATCCGGGTCTGGCAAATTCATGCTAAATAAATTGGCAGAGATCACTTCTGGGGTAATGGTATCGATTTCAATACTGCCAGATTTTACCCCAGTAGCGATTTTTTTAACCATATCAACAAGTTCACTTCTTGAGCCGTAACTTAACGCTAAATTGAGTATCATTCCTGTATTATACTGAGTTATAGAAATCACTCGATTTAACGCCTGCTGAACTTCTTTTGGAAGCCGATGCAACTCGCCAATGCTCATCAAACGGATATTATTATCGAGCATATTTTTTTCTTCGCTTCTTAAAAAAGAAACCAAGAGTGTCATCAGGGCATTGACTTCATTTTTTGGACGCTGCCAATTCTCTGTTGAAAATGCATACAGCGTTAAAACATTGACTCCAATTTCACGTGACGTTTCTACAATACTTCGAACTGTTTTTGATCCCTGTTCATGTCCTTTAATACGGTTGAGCATGCGTTTTTGTGCCCATCGGCCATTCCCATCCATAATAATAGCGACATGAGTCGGGATCAGGGTCTGTTCCTGAATAGAATCAAAATCAGGGCTGACGATATGTTTAGAATTCAAGGATTTCTTTCTCTTTTTCTTTACAGATATCGTCAACTTGCTTGATGTTACGATCTGTTAATTTTTGAATTTCTTCTTGGGATTTGAATTGGCTGTCTTCTGAAATATCCCCATCTTTTTTCAAGTTCTTGAGCATTTCATTTGCATCTCTACGGAGATTTCGTATTGCAACTTTATGATCCTCGCAAGTTTTATTAACGATTTTTACAATTTCTTTACGTCGTTGTTCTGTTAATGGAGGAATTGAAACACGTATCATTTTTCCATCATTGGATGGCGTTAAACCAAGATTTGCTTTTAATATCGCTTTTTCAATTTCTTTAATAATTGATGTATCCCAAGGTTTAATTGTAATCGTACGGCTTTCTGGAATTGCCAGAGATGCAATCTGACTTAACGGTGTTAATGTTCCATAATAATCGACTTTAACACCATCAAAAAGAGATATTGAGGCTCTTCCAGTTCTTAATTTTAACAACTCTGATTTTAATGTACTTATGGTTTTAGCCATTTTATCTTTGGCTTCTTCTTGTATTTCATCTATCATACTCATTCACCTTTATGTTATGGTATAAGGTTTTATTGATGATCATATCGAATCGACGATTCAACACTATTTTGAAATACGTGTACCAATATCTTCTCCACAAACTATCCGCTGAATATTTCTCTGTTGATGTAAATCAAAAACCACTAAAGGAAGACTGTGGTCCATCGCTAAGGAAATCGCTGTCATGTCCATGATATGAAGTTGTTTTTCCAATACTTCCATATAGGTCAGTTTTTTTATAAATACAGCATGATGATTTATTTTTGGATCAGAATCATACACGCCATCCACCTTGGTTGCCTTTAACAATACTTCAGCGTGAATTTCTTGAGCACGTAATACTGCTGCAGTATCTGTCGTGAAATAGGGATTTCCTGTGCCTGCAGCAAAAATAACGACTCTTCCTTTTTCTAGGTGTCTAACAGCTCTTCTCATGATATAAGGTTCTGCAACTTGATGCATGGAAATTGCAGATTGCACACGCGTTGGTAATCCGTTTTTTTCCAATGCATCCTGTAGCGCAAGACTATTGATTACAGTAGCCAGCATTCCCATTTGATCTGCTGAACTTCGATCCATGCCATATGAACTTGCGGCAATACCTCTAAAAATATTTCCTCCGCCAACAACCATAGCGACCTGCACGTTCATATTCACAATTGCGACGATTTCTTCTGCGACGAATTTAATCATCTCAGGGCTTATACCAAAACCCTGTTTTCCCATCAGCGCTTCACCACTTAATTTCAACAATATGCGCTTGTATTTTGGTTGGTCATTCGGTATTGGATTCAACCTGTTTACTCCCCTAATTGAAATCGTACAAACCGACGAATTCGAATGTTTTCCCCAATTTTGGCAATGGTTTCATTTAACAGATCAGCGATAGTAATATTGGGATCACGTACATACGGCTGATTCATAAGGGAAGATTCTTTTAAAAATTTGCTTAATTTTCCCTCAACAATTTTTTCCATCATTTTTTCAGGTTTACCTAAATCTTTGGCTTGTTCCCAATAAATTTGCTTTTCACGGGTTACAACAGGTTCTGGAATATCCTCGGGTTGAATTGCTAATGGGTTGGATGCGGCAATATGCAGAGCCACATTTTTTGTAAATTGGATAAAATCATCTGTTTTCGCTACAAAATCAGATTCACAATTGACTTCTACCATGACACCAATTTTACCACCCATATGAATATAAGAATGAATAATGCCCTCAGATGTACTACGATCTGACCGTTTCCGTGCTGTGGCTAATCCCTTGGCTCTCAAAAAATCAACAGCTTTTTCCATATCGCCGTCACACTGGTCAAGTGCTTGTTTACAAGCCATCATCCCAGCAGCAGTTTTATCACGCAACTGCTTAACCATTTCCGATGTAATCACACCCATAATTTTTTTTTCTCCTTTAATTCTTATTCTTCATCGCTTTCGAATGACGTTTCTTCTTTCACAACTGTTTCTTTTTTGACTGGTTTTCGAGCTACTGTAGGTCTTCGAATTTTTTCAACAACTGGCCCATCCGCACCATTTGAAAGAATCTCACGCTCTGCAAAATCGTTTTTTGCAGACGAATCTTCTGTATCCTTATCCTGTGATGACGATTTTCTCTCTATTTGCTTATCAGATTCAGCCTGTATTTTTTCTTGATAATTTTTCCTACCCTCAATACATGCATCTGCAATCTTTGAAGTAATCAATCGAATTGAACGAATTGCATCATCATTTCCCGGAACTATATAATCAATATCATCAGGATCGCAATTGGTATCAACTACTGCAATAATTGGAATCTTAAGACGATTCGCCTCACGTACAGCAATTGCTTCATTTTTGGGATCAATAATAAATAACGCCCCCGGCAATTGATGCATTTCCCTAATCCCGCCAAGAGTATCATCTAGTTTTTTGCATTCTTTCCCTAACTTTAATCTCTCTTTTTTAGGAAACAACTCTATTGTTCCATCGCTTTGAATTTGATTTAGGTAATTCAAACGATCAATACTTTTCTTAATGGTCTGAAAATTGGTCATCATACCGCCGAGCCAACGATTATGAACATAAAACATCTCAGATCGGGTTGCTTCTTCATAAATAGCTTCCCGTGATTGTTTTTTGGTACCGACAAACAATACAGAACTGCCCTTGGATGTAATATCTAGGACAAAATCATACGCATGTCTAAACATCTGTACTGTTTTTTGTAAATCAATAATATAAATTCCATTTCTTGTCCCAAAAATGTAAGGTTTCATTTTGGGATTCCATCGTTTGGTTTGATGGCCAAAATGGACACCAGCCTCTAGCAATTCTCTCATGGTAACATATGACATTCAT
>PDZT01000238.1 GCA_002753105.1 Deltaproteobacteria bacterium YD0425bin50
AAATGCCACGTAAAGTTATTTGGTATAAAGATGAGCTTGCTGGCGCTGAAAAGATGATCCTTGATAAATACAGCAACCGATTTCCTGCCAAAACTATATAAAACTATTATTTCAATAGGTTATTCTTCCTGAATGGGTAAAAAGATTTAAAAAATACAAAATTATAGAAAGAATTAATACGTTTTTAAAAAGGAGGTATTATGTTTAGAAATTTACTGTGGCTTTATATTTACAGACAAGACATTCCCTTGGCACTTACATGGACAGAAATCATAGTATCCTGTGTCATTGCCCTAATTTTTATCGCATTGTATTGGGTATTTAAACGACTTATTTTTTTTACGATCAATGACAATATTACCAATGCAACTATTGGTGCATGGCTCTTATCCTTAGCGTTTTCAAGTGCATGGTTAATTGCATCTTTAAATGTTTTTGGGTTCTGGAGCGCCATTGCTGCCTTATCTTTATTTTCTTTTTTGTTTATTGTGAACCTGATTTACCTTTTTGTTACACGAAATAAATAGGGAGGAAATATCATGGGAAATTTTACCCCGTCTATTTTTATTGGGATAGGTGGCGCTGGAAAAAATATTTTGTTTCGTATCCGAAGAATGATCGTCGAAAATTTTAAAAGTTTAGATAATCTGCCCAGTATTCGTTTTTTACATGTTGATACAGATATCAATACATCACCAGATGGCGATTCAAGCATTCCTATGGAAGTCATGGGATCAAAAATACAGTTTAATGATGCAGAACGATGCAATATTTCTCAGAGAATCATTGATGAGATGAATCAAGGCATTGATCATATCAAACAGCATCCCACAATCAAAGAATGGTTCGACCCTAGGTTGGCAATTGATAATAATTTTAGAGCTGGTGCTGGCGGAATTCGTCCTTATGGTAAACTCGCCTTTCACTATGCAGTAAATGTGTTTCGACAACGCTTATCCAATGCGGTTTCCATTGTAAAAAATTCCAAAAACCTGCAACTCACTTCCGAAACATTAAAAATGACTCCAGATAACGCGAACTTAAACCTGTATATCGTATGTTCTTTGCTTGGTGGCACGGGAAGCGGAACATTTTTGGAAGTGTGCTACAATTCTCTGATTGCAGGTGGTGAAGGCGGACGCTCCCGGACAAACCGCATAGGAATGTTTATTATAAGCGGCAATGTGGATAGCCAAAGAAAAGCCAATTGTTATTCTGCGCTGATGGAGCTTGAATACCATTCTACTATGGCAATTAAAGAAACCCAGCACTTTTTTGCAGAATACCCAATCCCTGATATTCTACCCATAGCTGAAGCCAGTCCGCCGCTGGATATTTGTTATGTAATCAGTCATCAGGGAGATGGCGGTTATACATTAGAACGGGATGAAATGGAAGAATCTGTCGCTTTAAATCTGTTTATGGAATTTGGTTCACCGATTTCTCAGGAAAAAACATCTAGACGGATTGATATTACATCACTTCAGGCATTTCGCACATTAGATGACGAACTGAACCGATCCCGCCAGTTTTTAAGTTTCGGTTTTTCAACTCTGGAATTTCCTGCGCCTAGAATTCAGGATATGTTTGCCAATGATTTAGCGTCTTTTGTCTTAAAAAGCTGGCTTTATGAAAACATCAAAAACCGTAGTGATATTGATATAGAAGCAAAAGAAATTGAAAATCGCTTACGCGAAGAACAGTTGATAAAAAAAGAGCTGATGACGTTTGAAAAAGAAACCCTTCTCCAAAAAATCAATAAAAAATTAACCGAACAGGAACTGGACATCAAAAAATTAATTGATGCGCCGCGCGTTGAGATCGATTTGGTCTCTTCAAAAGTCAGAGATTATATTAAGGAAAATGAAAACAGTATTTATTTTAGCTATGATCCAACTAAATGCGGGTATTACATCAAAGATTATATCATGAAAAGGTCCCGTGATATTCATGGACTACTAACAGATATGATACAAAATACGGTTCATAATCTAATAGAAAATGAATATCAGGGCTATACAGGTGCTTTATCTTATCTTGATAGAGTCTTAAACATTATTAAAACGCGTGAAGAAAGCTATAAGCGTTCTATTGAAACCTACACCCAGCGTTCCAAAAAAAACTATGATGAACTGTATAAAGATGGATTATACCGTTTCTTAGACAATCTTGGCAAAGAAAAATTTGCCATGAATCATCATAATAAAAAATTACACCAAGAATATATTGCAGCGTTTATGCTTCAGTCTCTCTATAGAGAAATTTATCGCACCGCGCTTCAGATACTCACAGTAGATGTTTCCGAAGAAGGCAAAGTCATCTTATCCATTAAGTCGCTCATTGAATTTTTACAAAAACAAATTGGCGAATATAAACATACACTGCAAACGCTGTCTCAGCGGATAAAAACCAAAAAAGAAGACATTGAAAAGACCATATTAAATACGCCGATTGCAGAAGGTATTCGATTAACACGGGAACGGCTTGTGGAAATTAAGAAAGAGATTATTCCCAATGAAGATATGTATATTTCAAAATTAAAAGATGAGATTATTCATGTATTTAGCGAGAAAGACCCTGAAGGAAAAATAAAAAGTAAAGCCAGATTGCTTGATCTGATCATTAAACGATCCGATGAACTCGAATCGGTTATTATTCAACAATGCAGCGAGTCTTGTGAAGGGATCAAAAAGAGATCCGTTGCAACAGAGCTAAAGAACAAGCCGAATCTGATGCAGATTTTACCCAACAAAATCAATTTATCAAAACCCATGATTCAAGTGGTTGGGCTTAAAGCAGGTGAAGGTCATGTATTACGATGGCTTGCGACTACAGAACCTGCTGGCGATATGAAACACCTGTCTGATACGATCAACACGATCTATCAATATAAAGGCGGAGATATGAAGGATCGTCAACTGGAAACGTTAACTGATCCGTATCGTGTTATTTTTGCTTCAGAAATAGGCATATTCCCTTTACGTCGTGTCCGAATATTGAATGATTACCGCAGAGAGTATCGCATGATCAAACCAAAGCATACGCATTGTCGTATCACGTATCTGGATATTTTCCCATCATTTGAGGAAGACAAAATTAAACAACAGACTGAATACATCGCTTTTTTTGGAAAATTTTATGAATTTATCGTTGAAAAAAAAGACCCGGAAACAGGGTATTCGGTGATTTATCTAACTTATTTTGATGATGCCAACCGAAGTACGGTTTATCAAAAAATATGCGCTTCTTGGAAAGAGGTGGAAGATATTGTAACCAAAGAGCACATCGAAAAAATTCTCGACAGAAAAATTACCAGAACCACAGTGTTTGAAAAAATCGACAGTCTCATTGACGCTCGAGCAAAAAAACTGAAAACAAAAGAAGAAAGAGAAAACGAATGGACCGGGTTACAACGGTATTTAGAATCGTTAAAAAACCAACTTGAATCTGGGGAGCTAAACCCGGAATTTCAACGCCAAAGTGCGATGATTCAGCAATACAGAAGTAAATATGGGTTTGCTCCTCCAGAAGGAAAAATCGAAATCCAAGCCGTTCCTCAAGCCGCTCAACCCAAATCGCAAAAAAATGACATGTCTAAACCCGTTCAATCACCACCCAAAAAAGATAAGGAAACACAATTTAGGGATGTGCTGTTATCTCATTTTAATCGGAATATCAAAGATAAAGATAAATTGGTTACTTATGGTGTCAAATTACTGAAGTTAAGCAAGGAAGATGCGGAACGGATTTTTGGAGAAGAACTCAGTAAAATAGATTCAAATGATGAAGACAAGCTCAATGAATATAAAGAGTTCGTTGAATTGATGGCAATGGACGGAGAAATTACAACAGAAGAAAGAGACCATCTCAAGCAAAAACAAAGAGAATTGAACTTAAGTGATGAGCAGGTACAATCTATTGAGGAGTCATATACAACGGGTTTGTATAAAGAGCTTTTTGAATTAGTCAGTATGGATGGTGTGATTAGTCAAGAGGAACGCTCGCATCTCAAGACGGTTCAACAAAATCTCAATCTGACTGATCAACAGGTACAATTAATTGAATCTAATTTTTCGTTTACGGAGGAATAACCTATGTCAAGAGATCATTGGAAATGTAAGTGTGGAACTATAAATGAATTATCAGAGCCTATCTGTTTATCCTGTCAAAAAAGAAAACCCTCTTTTCCTCAAGGTCAGTTGTTAATTATTGGTATTGGTTGCGTGGTTTTTTTAGTAATTGTGATTGGATTGATTCTTTATATGAAAGACTTACCCAAGGAAAAATTCAAGGAAACTATTCTGAACGCATGGAAAGATGGGGTAATCACCACAGAAGAAATCGAACAGATAAAAAAAAGTCAGCAGCAATGGAGTATTTCAAATGAAACAGCGGATATTGCTATTCAGGAAATCAGAGATACTTTAGGAGAACATAACTTTAGGTCTTTACTGATGACCATTGTTGGCAAAGAAATTGAAAACACATTGCAGCAGCCATCCCCATCCCCTTCCCCTTCCACAGAAATTGTAAAAAAACAACCTGCACAACAACCGCAAGACACGATCCCGCAGCCTAAAGGAATAGCGAATGAAGAGAAACCAACAAATACAGAACCTGTAACATCATCCACTGAAACAGAACCAGATCAAAGTGACAGTGAGCGGAAACAAAATGCCACTGACGTCATAAAAAAATATATGGGACAATAAGCAATGAACATACAGTATGTATTATGGTTAATCTGTCTGTGTTATGTGATAAATCCGTGTTATGACCAACAGGTTCTTGCTGATATTCAGAACTATTTTAATGATCATACAGAAACCGGAAGTTACAGAGACACAGAACAATGGTTAGATTATCCGAATAATTTAGCGGATTATCCCGGAGTTATTATCGGACAAGACTGTTCGCAATGCCAACAGCTATTCAATGAGAAGTGGCAATATCGTAAACTGACTTATGAAATTCTCTGCTCTAAACAGGATATGCTAGCAGAAATGGTGTATTGTCTTGCGCTGTTTAGTCATGACCTGAACAAAACTATTTCTCTTGAGAAATTTAAAAAAGGTGCTCAGGGCTTCCATTATTCAATTGATCAGGTAGTAGAGTGGGCAAATGCTGTAACCAATAATCCAAGACATTTTTTTAAAATTGCTTTTGAAAAGATGTTTTTTGATCTGCTTCAAAAGGATAAGGTGATTATTAAAAAAAATGGGTTTTTTGAACCGGCAGATCAAATTCTTCATGTGCTGGGAGTGTCTTCTGGAACGAAAAGAACCATTGAATTCAACTTAAACCATGAACGAATTCATATTTTCTGGGATCAAAACAGCGCATTTAGAGAATATTATATCGAAAAATGGAACCGTCTTTCATCTGAAGAAAAACAAGAATCTATACAAGCATTAAAAGGGTATAATACAGAAAATGAACTTTTAATGATTGAAGAATGGACGGTTAGGCAAAATGAATCTGTATCTATTATGGAATTATCCAAAAAATGGAAATAGAAACTAAATAAATGAACAAACAATAAAAAAGGAGGATTTTATGCAAGTTTACATGAAAAGACTATTTATTATTCTTATATTTATTGCTTTCAATTCTAGTGTTGTAGATGCTGGCCGAAAAACCCGGGACTTGGTATTTGATGATGAAGAGGCATCATCGCCACCAAAAAATATGCCCAAAATGGAAAGCGGACAAGTTCAATCGGTGGTTGCCATTAAAACAACCATTGAATTGGAACGAAATGGGCAGCTAATGGATGTTAGTCCAAATTATGAATTTCAGTCAGGTGATCGAATCAAAATTGTTTATACTCCTAACATTGATTCTTATGTGTATTGGCTCTGCAAGGGAAGTTCTGGTGAGTATTCGATTTTATTCCCGAATGCCAAAACAGGTATGGATAATTATATTCGAAAAAATCAAGAACATGTTGTTCCTGTCAAAGGCGGTTTTCGTTTTGATAAAACTCCCGGAGTTGAAAAAATTACGTTAATGATGTCCCCAAACCGTATCCCAGACTTGGATGAAGCTGCTAAAGAATCTGTGATAAAAAATACCAAGCAGGTTGATGGCATGGTTGAACAACATAAATCCAAACGTAAAACCAGAGACCTTGTATTTGATGAAGAAGAAGATACATCAAAAGGCGTGATGACAGTTAAGCAGGGTACGACAGATATTAAACAGCCTTTTGTTATGAATTATGAGTTGAAACATAATTAATTAATTAGAAGGCCTTGATCATCGTTTCGGCCAGACATTATTCGTTGCCGTGACAGAATTGTAGGGGCGAACCTTGTGTTCGCCCTCCAAAAGGGCGATGACAAGCATCGCCCCTACATTGTGGCCGAAACGAAGATCAAGGCCTAAT
>PDZT01000025.1:0-18326 GCA_002753105.1 Deltaproteobacteria bacterium YD0425bin50
ACCCTGTCAAGTTTTTTTTTTTTTCTCTTAGGTAAAACGTATATGGAAAATATTAGTGAAGCCATTCAAAAAATATTAATATTTTTAAATGAAAATCGAGGCTTTGAGTTTTCAGGATATCGAGAGTCAATGCTTCAACGACGAATCAAAATAAGAATAAGTGCAATTAATTGTGCAACCTACACTGAATATTTGATGGTTTTGAAAGAAAATCCAGAGGAGTTGAATCATCTCATTGATACATTAACCATCAATGTGAGTCGATTTTTCAGAAATACATTAACCTTTGAATATATCGCAGATATTATGTTACCCCTGATTATTGCTTCAAAAAATCATTCTAATAACGAAGGTATCCGTATCTGGTGTGCTGGATGTGCAACTGGTGAAGAGCCTTATTCTATTGCAATACTAATTAACGAGTTATTCAGAAAAGAGCATTTCCATATTCCGGTTTATATTTTTGCTACTGATATCAACGCAAATGTGATTACCAAGGCTAAACTAGGTGTTTATCCCTTTGAAAGTATCAAAAACATGAAATACAGACTTGTTGATCGGTATTTCACTAAAATAAAAGATGGCTTTGAATTGGTTCCAGAAATAAAAATCATGGTACATTTTTCAATATATGACATGCTCAGTAAAAAAACGTATGTTCCATCTGAGAGTGTTTATGGTCATTTTGATCTAGTGCTGTGCCGAAATGTACTTATTTATTTTAATGCCATTCAACAACAACTGATTTTTGAAAAACTCTATCGATCGCTTTCTCAAAAAAGCTACTTAATTCTCGGTGAGGCAGAATCGCCACCGAATCAATATCAGGGATTTTTTAAAAAACTAACAGAATTAAGTCATATCTATCAAAAATATTAGTTTGTTATCTTCTGATTGATTTTCAAAATCATCTCTATCAACTCACGCAGATTGTCTGTATATTTTCCGTGGTCTTTACTATTGATCATGTCATTTCTAAGTGCAACACTATCTTCTGCCAATTTCATGACTTGTTCTGAAGTCATCCGGTCAATATTTCCAAAACGCTCTTGAATATCTGCAAATCGTTTTAATTTTTCATCTTCTAGGGTTTTTTCTGATTGAGCATCAGGTTGATTGTCTGTTTCAGTTGTTGTTTCTTTAGTTTCAGTAGGTTGATTTTCTGACGAGGCCTCATTATCTTGTGAAGTGGATTGTATTTCCTTAGCTGTTTTCTTATCAGTACTTGTAATTTCTTTTATACTCGATTTAACTACACCCATCGTACCGCCAAGATAATTAAATTTAATCTGATTGTTCTCTTCCCAATAGTTATTTGTAATATACTGTTTACCACTATGTAGTTTAATAAGGTAATTTGCTAAACTTATTTCAGGTAAAATACTTATAAAAAAGATAACGAAGAAACTAAACTGTTTGATGTTCATATTCCGTCTCCTTTTAAAAAAATAATTGGGTAAATTAAACAACTCAGTGCTCAGAGCAAGAAAAATATTTATTATAATTTTTTTAAAAAAGCAAAACTTTTACACTGTTTGTAAAAACCCTCTTTTATGTTTTAGCTTTTAAAATTTTTATTTCTCTTGAATTCGGATCAGAAATATTTGTTTGCGATTCGACAATACGCACATTTTTATAATCGCGGTTTAAGGTAATCGTTGCTTTAAGCCCATCTATACGTGTACTGGCTTTAATAATAGATTTGACTTCCAGCAGAGGCATCGCTTGTTGTTTTTTGGCCCAATCTATCATTGCTTGCTTTTGCTCTTGTAATAAGTGAATATCTTGAATGACCTGCTGATGACGGAGATTAAGATTCGCAACCAATGTTTGTTGTTTTTGTTCAATCGTGGCTTTTTTATGTTCGAATTGCTGAAATTTTTTTTCAAGACCAATGAGTTGAAATCGATACTTATCTATCAATAGTTCTGTTGAATTCATATTAGATGCTTGATCTTGTTGTTTTTTTTTAAGTTCGTTTAGCATATATTCTGTTTTGGCCGCATTTTTGTAAGCGATCAATTGTTCAATAACCAGCCATTTAAGCTGGATACATCGGTTTTCAAAAGTTTCTGTTGTATTAAAAATGTCATTGTCAATATTTTCACAAACTGCTTCAATATGGTCTTGAACACCGATTCGTAATTCACACGGAAGAGATTTTTCAGTTCCAATGCAAAACGCATAGATTCCTTTTTTGGCAGAAATTATTGATGAAAGGGCCTTTCCTTTAATGATTTTACATTTACCGCCAACAGTTATCGTTGAATTAACTATTTCTTGTTCAACAATAACATCTCCAAAAGCTTCAATGGTGGAGCTATGAATAAATTTGGCATAAACATTCCCTTGAGTTTTTATCAAAGCGTTAATAATACCTGTTTCAACTTTTAAATCACCCAAAATATCAATGTCTGCACCTCGTACTTCACCAGCAGAGACATCACCGCCACGAATAAGGTATTCATCTGTTATCGTTCCGCTAACAGTGATCTTGCTATGGGTATCTATTTCACCAATTTCTTTATCTGTATCACCAATGATATTGGTCACAGAAAATACATATAATGTCCCATCAATACTCAGTTTAGGGTAGCCATCAATAGCGGCATAGGCTTTGGTGCCTTCTTTACTTAATTTGACGCCATACCCATATTTAATGGGCTCTTTTGTATTGCGTTGTTGCTCAATTGGTGTGCCATAAATACTTATACCCTGTTCAGTATCTGAAGAATTCTCTACAATTTGAGCAAGTAATAGGCCTTTTTTAACTCGAGCTATTTCTGTATCTTTTTGCCCAAGCATATAGTTAATCTTTGGTTGAGATATATCTGGCTTTCCCTGAGCAATAAGAAAAATCTGAGAAGGTTTTTTTAAAAAAGACTCAATAGATTCAACAGGCCTGACACCGTAAACGATCCCGTGTTGTTGTAATAAATTCAACACATCTGAAATAGAAACGGATGGGGTATTCGGCGGAATTCGAATATAAGCTGTGAGTTGATTTTGAGAAACAATCAGTTGAACAGGTGTTTGAGAAAGAATATGAAATGTGTCTTTCTGCTTTTTGGTTGTGGTTTCACTGATATTATAATGTGCCTGAATACGCTGAATGCGTTTTCCAAGGTCTGAAATATTTAATTCCCGATAGGCTTCAAGTAATATGCTTTTTTGTTCAAGTGAAAGCAGTTGATTATAATAGACGAGTTCTCCGGGAGATTTTTTTAACCCGATCTTTTCATTGGAACGTTGTAATCGATTGAGTTTTGACAACAATTTACGGGTAATCAGACCAAAAGATAAAGCCAAGTCACCAATTTTTTGTTCTAATACATATAGTTGGTCTGTTAAAACCATTGCTTCATTATTAGGGGTAGGTTCTGCCATTTTTACTTTATGGTTAAACAGAAAAAATGACTGGGAGAATTACAGGTTTTCGTTTAATGACGAAATTAAAATATTGACGCAATGCTTTTTGAATTTTAGTTTTCATCACATGGATACGATCCGGAATATGTAAAGCGACATCTTCAACAATTTCCAGAATGACACACTGGGCATCCAGTAAAAGATGGCCGGTTTCTTCTAAAAACACAAATCCTTTTGAGAATATCTCAGGGCCATACATTACAGTTTGTGTTTCTTCATCAATAGCCATTACAACTACGACAAGACCATCTTCAGCAAGTGAACGTCTTTCTTTAAGGACACTTTTACCTATATCGCCAATGCCTTTGCCATCAATTAATATCCGACCAATATGCACCGAATCTGCAATGCGTGCGCCTTGTTCATCAAATACAATGACTTGACCGTTTTCAGCAAGAATGGTCTTATTTTCTGGAATTCCAATAAGACGAGCAAGACGGGCATGATGAACTAAATGACGATATTCTCCATGAATGGGTATAAAATATTTCGGATTGGTTAATTGCAGCATCAGTTTTAATTCTTCCTGATAGGCATGTCCAGATACATGAACTTCTGAAACTTTATCATAAATCACATCTGCTCCGCGTCGATAAAGGTTATTAATGATGTGAGCAATTGCCTTTTCATTTCCCGGAATAAATTTTGATGACAGGATAATGGTATCACCTTTTTTGACCTTAATGTGCTTATGGAAACCAGAGGCCATACGCGCTAGTGCAGACATCGGTTCACCTTGACTACCCGTAGTAATCATCAGAATTTCCTGTTCAGGATAGTCATCAATGGCTTTCTCATTAATCTGCATGTCTTCATGAATAGTTAAATAGCCAAGTTGTTGTGCAATCATTGCAGTCAGTTCAATACTTCTGCCGCTTAACACAATTTTTCGACGATTATTACTAGCGATATCAATTAATTGCTGCATACGTGCAACATTAGATGCAAACAATGCAACAATCACACGGCCCGGCGAATTTCCTATAATACCGGCCAATGTTTCACCAACAACCTGATCGGAAATATTATACCCTTCATGTTCCACATTTGTAGAATCAGAAAAAAGTGCCAGCACACCTTGTTGACCATAACGTGCAAATTTTGCAATATCTGTTGTTATTCCATCAGCCGGGGAATAGCTAATTCGAAAATCGCCTGTATGAATAATCACGCCTAGCGGGGTATGAATGGCAAGCCCAACACCATCAATTATGCTATGACTCACCCGAATAAAATCGACTTCAAATGGCCCAATTGGGATTTTCATATCTGGATGAACTGTATGGAATAAATTGTCACATAGCAATCCATGCTCTTCAAGTTTATGTTTGAGAATGGCCAATGTAAATGGAGTTGCATACACAGGTAGTTGAGCTTCTCTTAATAAATAAGGCAAGGCACCAATATGATCTTCATGCGCATGAGTTAGAACAATACCGGCAACAGAGTGTTTTTTTTGTAATACGTAAGACATATCAGGTATGACAATATCAATACCAAGCATATAGTTTTCAGGAAACATCAAGCCCACATCAACAATGATCAATGTATCTTCATATTCAATGACCATCATATTTAAACCTATTTCACCTAAGCCGCCTAAAGGAATAATTTTTAACATATAAAAGACCGTAATATTATGTAATAAGATGTAATTGAGTTAGCATATCGTCAATAAAAGAAATAAGCCAGTTCCGTTGAGATTCTGTGGCATAGGAGATACATTCACAGCGGACTTTGGATTGTGTTCTGACAAGTAATTCACAGGAAAGCATATGTCTTTCAAGATCAATAACAACATAAAAAGGCTGACATGCACTATGTTGCTGCTGGATTGTCGTTAACAATTCATTCGGTACTGGAATCCAGTAAATGCCTTCAACTCCAGAAGCACCATAACAATCGCTTAAATATTGTTTAATTTTTTGATAATCCTGAGGTCTTAATTCATCAATAACATATTGTTTCATGCTCTGATCCCTTTTTATATTTTGGTGAATTGGTTACTGGATGCTTATAGAATATAATTGAAGGCAATCAGGAAGTCAAAATAACTTTTCAACTTTCAGCTTTTCTTTATGGGTTGTTATGGTAAAAAAACGTGCACTTGATATTTATTTGGCAGTATTATATGAATCGTTTTTCAAGAATCGTCATTCTTGCAAAAGCGTCGATCCTATAAAATAAGATTTCTGGAAAGTTTTAAAGATAAAAAAGGACATTACCATGAAAGAAATCGTCAGTATTAGTTTAGGGCCAAGTACTACAGATTATGAATTTACAACATTTTTTTTAGGGAAACCCATGCGAGTACGCCGCTTTGGTACAGATAACGATGTTAAAAAAGCGATGCAGCTCATGCATGAATGGGATCAACATACAGATGTTATTAGTCTTGGAGATGTGAAATTTCCCTATATGATTGGCAATAATTATCTATTTCGAAAAGATACTACGCGGTTACAACGAGAAGCCAAAAAGCTCAAAACTCCTGTGATCATGGGAACGTCATTACGTAAAGTCGCGTATGAATGGACGTTACGCCATATCAATTTTAAACTTGGCAATGGCCATTATTTTAAAAATTCGCGTGTTCTATTTATTTCAGGAATGTTTAGCTATTCTATGGCAAAGGTGATGTCTGAATACACGGATAATTTAATATTTGCTGATCCGGTTCTTGAAAATGGCCTGCCGATGTTACTTCATTCAATAAAAGAACTGGAATCTTATGCTAATGGGCCTCATCAACTATTTCAATGGATACCCAGCAAACAATTTACAGATTCGTCCTCAATTTTTAAAAAGCTGAATCACCAACTGATTCGACAAGCTGTTAAAAATTCTCACATTATTGTTATTCCTTATCAGAATTTTTTCAAACATATTTCGAATCTTTATTTCATGGAATTAGGGGATAAAACGGTTATTACATCAACGGCATATGAGGATCGGATTGCAGCTTTAAAAGAGAAAGGCGTAACTGTTATCATTGACAGTACACCTAAAATTTTTCAACGGGTTGTGGCAATTAACGTATTAGAAGCTATGATTATTGCGGGGTTGGAAAAAAAGCCGAATGAATTAACAGACGATGATTTACTTGAAGTGATTAGTGAATGTAGAATGGATCCTCGGATTATTTATCCCTTTGGGAAAGTGAAACGGGTCAATCGGTTTGCATTTGTAATTCATCCGTTAACACAGCACCAATTGAACAAATATGAAGTGTTTGACATCATTACCCGTAAAATTCCTCCTTCATTGATGAATCTTTTTGAAAATCTTGCGTCTTACACGCCGCCTTTAGTCTATTCAAAGGTTACTGGAATTAAATCGCTAACTGGTGTTGAATCAGAAGGCTGGCTAATCAGTATCGGTTCCACGCCAAGAGCCATGTTAATGCACTCGCCTTTGTTTACTTATCGTCAACTCTGGCAGGCTGCGGATATGGCTAAAAAAATGGGCGCCCAGATTATGGGGCTAGGCGCATTTACAAAAGTTGTGGGTGATGCAGGTTTAACAGTAGCCAAACATTCGAATTTACCTATAACAACAGGAAACAGCTACAGTGCATCAGCAGTACTTTGGGCAGCCATTGAAACAGTCAAGCGTTTGGGGCTTGTGCCTGTTATCGATGGTGAACGGAGTCCCGGAAAAGCGATGGTGATTGGCGCAACGGGTTCGATAGGTTCTGTGTGTTGTCATTTACTCGCTCGGATGTTTACAGAACTATATATGGTTGATTCCCGTGATGCGCATCTGTTAGCCCTGAGAGAGACCATTTTAGATGAAACACCGGATGCGAAACTTTATATATCTATACGTGCAGATAAGTATTTATCAGAAATGGATATGATCATCAATTCGACTTCAATCGGCCGAAAAATTCCCATTGATATTATGAAAGTTAAACCCGGATGTATTATTACGGATGTTGCACGTCCTTTAGACATTACCCTTGAACAGGCTCAAAAAAGACCTGATGTTTTAGTCATTGAATCTGGAGAAATTGAGTTACCCGGCACGCCATTAATGAAGGATATTGGACTGCCTCGTGGTGTAGTATATGCCTGTTTAGCTGAAACGATTGTGCTTGCCTTAGAAGGACGATTTGAAAATTTTACAATTGGCCGTGAGATTGAGTGGCAGAAAGTCAAAGAGATATATAAGCTTGGTTTAAAGCATGGGATGAAATTGGCTGCCATTACTGGATTAAATGGTATTTTACGAGATGAGGATTTTGCAAGAGTAAAATCACTTGCACTGGCAGCAAGAAAAAAGACTGCTGCTATTCAGGAAACGTAATTGTTTCTGTATTATTTTACTATGTTTTCTTTTTCTTTGCGTAACCGTTTTCGATTATGTTTCCATGATGTTTTGTCTTTGACCCGTTTATCTTTGATTATTTTTTTACCGGTTTTATCAAATTGATTCGGATCAAGAATAAAACTTCCGGGCATAAACGCATGGTCTGGTTTTGCAGTTGCGTGTTTTGATTGAGATGATGTTTCAGGTTTTTCTTTAGATAATGGTGGGCCAGTAAAGGCATTGATGGGAATGGATGATGCGATAAAAAGGTTTTGGCCAAATTGAAAAAATTCAATTCCCAGCTCTATTGCCTTTGCTGTATGAACTTCAAGCACAATAAAATCACTTGTTTTTCTCTGACCCATGCGTTTAGCGAATTCTTTTTCTTGTGATAATATCACTTGACTATGGGATGTTGGTAAAATCCCTTTTTCTAATACATGCGGATAAGATGTATTGCTTACTGTTGTAAAAAGAATTTTAGGCGGTTCATCTGATTTTACTAATAACGGTAAATTTGATGTATCTTGAGGCTTAATCAGATTATCTTTAATTTGAAAACCCGGATTGCTATGGGATAGCAACAATTCCTTAAAATGAGACTCACGAATATGCCGATACCCTTCTTCTTCATGGCATACTTTCAGAACATCTTTAATCTTTAAATAGCCTTCAGAATTATCAGGAACTAAACCAAACTCATCAGGATGTCTTCCAATAATGTAAAGTAAAAATTTTGATAAATGATCCAGTTGATGTTGTTTTTTCATAGCATACATCTTTTTAAGATCGATTAATTAATTCTTTTACCTTATCAAGCATCAGCTTAGGTTAAAAGCATAAAAGCAAAAAAGAAGAGTTTATGCAAGGGATTTTTGGATAGATAATAAAGGCATCCTTAACCAAAAAGCCCTTGCACAAAGGGGCTTTTTTATTTTGCTGCATTTCGTAATTTGTTACATGGATTGTTTTTGAATTTTAGCCCATTGATCTTTCAAAGAAACAGTTCGATTAAAAACAAGTTTTCCAGAATCATTACTGTCTAAACAAAAATATCCAATTCTTTCAAACTGATAAATCACTCCGGGCTTAGATTGACTTAATTCAGATTCCACAAAACAAGTTGTTAAGACCTCAAGTGATTTAGGGTTGATTAAATTTTCTAATGGTTCATGTTCTATCGCAGCGGCTGGATTTTCTACATTAAAAAGCGTATCATAAAGTCTGACGTCTGCTGGAATCGCATGGATAGCAGAAAGCCAATGAATTGTGGCTTTCACTTTTCGGTCTTGAGCTCCTGAACCACTTTGAGTTAAAGGGTCATATGTACAATGCAATTCAGTAATGTCACCAGTTTGCTGATCTTTGATGATGGATTCACACTTAATAATAAAAGCATAACGAAGTCTGACTTCACGTCCCGGTGAGAGTCGATAAAATTTTTTCGGCGGATTTTCCATAAAATCTTCTTGATCGATGTAAATTTCTCTTGAAAAATATATCGTCCGATCACCCATTTCAGGTTTTTCAGGATGGTTTAGAGCTTGTAAAGGAATAACCTCCCCTTCTGGCAAATTCAGAATGATCACTTTAATGGGATGAAGTACAGCCATAACTCGAGGTGCACGCGTATTCAAATCATCCCTGAGGCAATGTTCTAATAGTGCCATCTCAACCATACTATCTCGTTTTGCGACTCCGATACGTTCACAAAACATACGAATCGCTTCTTTAGTATAACCTCGTCGCCGTAATCCCGCAATTGTTGGCATACGAGGATCATCCCAGCCTGAAACGTGCCCATTTGAGACAAGTTTTAACAAAATACGCTTACTCATGACTGTATAGGTTAAATTAAGACGGGCAAACTCAATTTGCTGTGGGTGGCAAGGCACTGGTAATTGATCCAAAAACCAATCATAAAGCGGTCGATTGTTTTCAAACTCGAGCGTACAAATCGAATGGGTAATCCCTTCAATTGCATCCGATAAACAATGTGAAAAATCATACATAGGATAAATTGTCCACTTTTGACCTGTCCTTGGATGATGTGCTTGTTTGATTCGATATAATGTTGGATCACGCAAGGCAATATTCGGAGAAGCCATATCAATTTTGGCTCGAAGAACATGAGCGCCTTCTTCAAATTCACCAGAACGCATTCGTTGAAACAAATCCATATTTTCAACAATTGAACGGCTGCGATACGGACTCTCAATACCGGGTTCAGTTAATGTACCGCGATATTTGCGAATTTCATCTGGAGATAAGCTGCATACATAAGCTTTGCCTTGTTCAATCAATGTCAAGGCAAATGAATAAAGACGTTCAAAATAATCGGATGTATAATGAAGATGTTCTCCCCAGTCAAAACCAAGCCAGTGAACATCCGTCATGATTGCATCAATGTATTTCTGATCTTCTTTTTCCGGGTTCGTGTCATCAAACCGCAAGTGGCAGCGGCCATTATACAGAAGGGCAATTCCAAAATTCAAGCAAATCGATTTTGCATGACCAATGTGAAGATATCCATTGGGCTCAGGAGGGAAACGAGTTACCACCTTGCCATTATTTTTATTATTACGGATATCATTATCTATAATGTTTGTGATAAAATTCCCTTGAATTTTATTTTCGCGCTCCATACTTTCATGTTCCAACGTCATGTTTTCGCTCCTTTATGAATAAAAAAAATTTTTTATTCGCATTCATACAATAACATTAAAATATTGATCAAGATATACTTGATATTTTATCTTAGCCAATGATATGAATCCATCAATTATTTATTGAATATGATTTTAGGTTGTTGGGTAAGTTTTCGGATTGCTTAAGTTAAAAACGCACTATTTTAAAATGGCACAATATGTCTCGTCGAGAAAAAAGAAAACAAATTCGGTTTGATGCAGAAGAAAATTCTCTTGCGCATATTATTTATGAAGAAAATACTCAGAAGCGTTACAAAGTAGGTTTGCTGCACGATGAGTCCTTTTCAGGCTGTTCAGTGATTTTATCTGGAGATTTGCAACTCAAAGAAAAAGATCGTCTTGTCATTAAGCCCGGTTTGTTAGATAAACGTTTAGGAGAAGTGTGCTGGGTCAAGCGCTTGGAACCCAAAATTATTAAGATCGGTGTGTTGTATATAGATTAACCATTCTCTTAAAAAGAGGTTATATACCATGCAAGGATGGTCAAATTACATCACATGGAATGTGTATATGTGGATTAAAAACAATCCAGAGTGGTATGCACAAATTGAAAAAGAGTGTCTTTTTGGTAATGAGAGTATTTTTGAAAAAACAGAACGCCTGAAGGTGCTCATTCAAGAACTGAATCCACTTGCAAAACAGGATACCCTTTTTGCAGACCTTTTAAGTTTTGGACTCGATCAAGTAAATTGGTATGAACTTATTGAACATTTTTTAAAAAAATAGAGTGTTGTTGTTCATACAATTTTTTTTGATGATGAGTACGTCGAATATGAAACCGGTTCAAATTCACCTTTTTTATCATTCAGATGATAAATCTGAACCTGAATACATTCATACGTCATTTCCATTCGCGCCAAGGCGATGGGAAGACCTTTTCGCTGAGGCCCTGCACTACCCGGGTTGAGAAATAGAACGTTATTTTTTTCAATAACTTCAGGTTGATGCGTATGGCCGCTAATTACCACATGAAGATCAGCTATTTCAGGTTGCAGATCAAGCCATCCAACATCATGAAGAATATACATGTTGTACCCCAATAGAGTTACGAGTTCAGCAGTTTTTAAAGGCTTTGACCACGCGCCTTTATCCATGTTGCCACGAACTGCAATCACATCAGCAAGTTTTTGAAGGCTGTACATACATTCAAAATTATCAATATCTCCTGCATGAATAATCTGATTTACATCTTGAAATACTGAAATGACTTCGGGTCGAATCAGTCCATGAGTATCTGAAATCACACCAATAGACAATGAATTCGGGTTTGATATCAATGTGTTTGACATATATATACCCCCATCATAATTACAAAGTTTAACCTATATATATAAGTACAATAAAATTTAACAATACATTGGGTTAATACCAAAATACAAAATCCTCTATTATTTGTAGCTACCTGCTTCATCCGACATTTCGTTCATTTCCCGTATGTAAAACAGAAGTGCAAGCAGGTATATTGAAATCGTAAGAAGAAGTAAGGATCTAAAGCCAACAATCATTGTTAGGAATTCGGTAAGACCACCGATGACAGCTCCGATCAAGTTCCAGCCGAAAGCAATATCTACTCGTTCTCTTTTTTCAAATAAAAAGGCAAAACAGTTTCCCGCAAAAAAAATCGGAATCCCAACAAACAAAATCGAAATCAAGAGTTTGATGATTATATTTTGCTGTAATAGCAAATCAACTGGCAGTAGATAAGTAAGCGTTAAAGCTGTCAGCAAGCAAAAAAAACTAATTTTGAAAGGAATCGGATGTAAACAAGCAGTAATAGTCGAAATAAGCACCATAAATAAAATTGACCCGAAAACAACTGCGCTTGTAATCCATGTAGCCCCCCATACCAGATTCATTTGAGTAACATATCTTGTTTCAAGGAGCAAAAATGCAAAACCAAAGAAAAACATCTGGATATCAATCTTTTTTCCAGTTATAATACTTTCCCGCATATCTCCTGAAGATATTATGATCAATAATAAAGCAATAAGCATAATAATACTTATTAACGATATATAAAAACTGCTAATTCCTCTGCTTTCTAGATAAAGATATGGCCAATCATCTGTGGGGATATATATCTTGTTCATCACTTGTTCTTTAAAACTCGAAACCAAGTTTTTTCTTACGTATCCATCGTGATGATCAAATGCAGGACCAGACATATAAATATTATTAAACAAATTATAATAGTTGGTTATAACAAGTGGGAGTTGATTAAAAGAGCTTGTAAGAAGTGAAATGAGTTTATTATGAATGTAGGGAGTCGCAGTCATAAAATACATTACAAGCCCTCCATCAGGTTTTAATCGCTGTTTTGCCTTATTGATGCACTCAATAGTATACATAAAATTATCAAGCCTTACATTTGAAAGGGCAGAAAGTCTCGTCATTGAATCAAGCGTTCCGAAAACGATCAGGTCGTATTGTTCACTGGTATGATTTAAAAAAGACCGTGCATCTGTATTAAAAATATTCACACGGCTGGATGAATATGGAAGATCAGGGTGATGTTTGCGACCTATTTCAATAAGAACCGGATCAATTTCAATTGCGTCAATATGCTCAACCCCTTCATCAAGCATGACGGATACATCATTTCCGGTGCCAGCCCCAAGAACGAGTGCTTTTTGGGGTCTCTTTTGAAAATATTTATAAGGTAGATGATACCCTTCTCTGATATTTGATACTTCATCACTGTCTATTGTTTTATTATTGTTTAAATGTAACGCAACTTGATGAAGAGATCCATTTGTCATAATACTAACACGATCATTTGTATGTTCATAAGAAATCGAATAGTAAGGACTATAGTACATTGCTTTCTCTGACATACTAATGATTGAACAAATAACTATTACGGCCACAATATAGGCGATGTTCAAATATGATTCCTTATAAAAAAATAAAAAACCCGCTAAGAAAAAAATCAAAAACCAGATTACCGGAAAAATTTGCATAATCCCGAGAATTGAAAAAATAATTATACCGAAAAGTGAACCAGATATATCCCAACAATATCCCCATAATGAAGATGATAACTTTTTAAATTGCTGTAGTCGGTCGGCGACTATCTGACCCAGAGGAATGAAGGAAATACAACTTAGCAAAAAGCCTATAATGATAGGTAGTTTTACCCCGTGAAATACTTTTGCGTTAGCAGGTAAATCATAATAAAGCAGCCAGAGGTGTTCTGAAACAGACTCTTGTGTAAATGCTATACGGCTTCCTACAACGCAACAAAGAATAATGATTAGCAAGCTCGTAGGCCAAAGCCATAGCAATGATGATTTCCCCGCGCGCAGACATCCAACCCCAAGTCCGAGAAATGCGCTTAATAATATGAGATTTGGAAAATAGGCTAATACACGAACTTGTCCGGGTATATACCGAATTAATGATAATTCTTGTAATAAAACAATACATGATACTACAAAGAGTTCTATCCGTAGTTGGTTTATGGTTTTCTCATCTTTTAGCATAAAAAACATTTATATCATCCTTAAAATTTATTGACATATATACTTAGTATTTTGCATTTTCAACAATTAAACTGAAAGGGTAAAAGACGCTGTATTTTTCGGGCAAATTTTGTGCCATAATTCGATCAATCCGTTACGCCAAGCTGAATTTTCTAAAGCCATCGCCCTCCATTTTGCACCATCCCGGATATTCTTTTCCAATATTTTCCAACCGGATTCATAATTAAACTGTTTCCAATTTGCACCTGCTTTGTAAATGAATTTTAGATCACTTAAAGCGATAAGCCGTTCTTGAGCTAAGACTGTATTGAATTGTTTCCAATGGCAACCCGCGTAAAAAATGAACTCAGATTGGTTTAAATTCAACAAAGCTTTAAGACCTACGTCATAATCAAACTGTTTCCAGTCCAGTCCTGCATAATAAATTAACCGCGCATCAGATTGATTGATTAACGCGTTCAGACCCAGTGCATAATTAAATTCTCTCCATGATCGTCCAGCACGATACAAGTATTCAGTTGCGTTTAACTCAATCAGAAATTCCAATCCCTTTTCAAAATTAAACTTTTCCCAATAGATACCTGCCAGATATATATATTCCCCATTCTCTAAAATTTTTAACGCGTCTAAGCCTTTTAAACAATCAAATTCAGGATCATCTCGTCCTGCCAGAAAAATCGATTCTGCATCATTAGGTGTCATACGAATCCATGCTTACAACATTACCAAAAGGTGGGTGAAAGTTATCTTTTATTTGTTTCGATACAATCCAAACAGTTGGACTATACGGGTTCAATCGGTCTATATCAAAAATTTCACCATCTGTAATCACAAGCAATGTTTCTCGATGGTGTTTCATATACGAATTAAATAACGGCCCAAAAAAAGTCATGCCTTGATATACACTTTGAATGTGTTTCCAGTCCCCTTTTTGATAAAAATAGGTTTTAGGGCCTGAGGTATTAATGGGATTAAAACCCAGTTGATTATTTTGTTTCTGGGGTATGCAAAGATGTTCATCAATACAAACTAAATTGATGCGGTAAGCAGTGCATAAATATTCTATCACCCCAAAAGCAGTTTCCAGTTCAGCGCGTTTCATCACCATAGATGCAGATACATCCAAAGCTACAGTAATTACGGTTTGATACTTAAACCGTTTTCCAGATGCATAGATACCATTGGCAAAATAGCGTCGATTAAAACGAGATGTAGTGAATTGCGTTACATTAGATTGTTGATACATATCAAGCATACTTTTGATTTTTTTTTTCCATTCACATTTTTGGATATGCTCAGGTTCATGAATCAGGCGATTCATTTCATTAAACTGCCGTTCCATTTGACATTGTTCATCTTGGGCTGCATAATTGAGTATTCGTTTAAGCTTAGATTGAATTTGAAATGAATATTCAGGATGTTGTAATAAATGCATACCCATGGGAAGTGGATGTTCTGTTTCATCCAAAAAAGTAAATACCATTTGGCTATTTTCGGGAAAATAAGCTTGATTTGTATCTGAAATGAGCATTTGCATATCATTGGTTTCCATATCACTATCATTCAGATTCATTCGCGAACACTTGCCTTCAATGGGTAAGCCTGTATTGAGAGATTCATCTGATACTAGCTTTCGCCAGTCATGATGCTGCTGTTTTTTTGTTTTTAACCAGTGATAAACCTGTTCCCATGCAGGATCAGTGATTCCAGTTTCATCAATATAGGCATCTGGAATACAAGGTTGAGCTTTTGCTATAATTAACTCCGGTGTTTCTCGTGCATGACGATTGGTTCTTGAAAAAAATGTTTTTTTATGTGCCTTCATATATGTGTTCACTACCATATCTTGAGCCAGATTTTGTAAAAAGATATCTTGAGTAGTTCGTGTTCGATGTGAATGATTAAAAAAAATGTGTAGCATTTCATGAACGAATAAACCAATAAGTATTTCAGTATCTGTGTTGTCAATAAACGTTGGATTGTATAAAAGCACCAAATCTGAATAAGGCATACTCAAACATAGTGTGTGGATAGCTGTATGATGCACAAAATGAACGTGTTGATAAAAATAAGCAGTTAATCGACTGTGTTGCCATAACCACGTTAAACATGTTTCAATTTTCGGATGAAGAGTGAGTTGCATGGTATGATTAAGCATCTTCTATCCAAATCTTTGAACGACTATAAAGCGTCTTTTTCAACATTATTTTTTCCCATAGTATTTCGAGTAAAGTGAAACTTAACTTATCAATTTTAAAGAAAATTAACTTTTATCGATATAGTTTTGCAAGCATTTTTCTATTTTTTAATATTTTTAATAGAATCAAAGAGGATTTGGGCTAAGATGCTCCCTGTTTCAGAATGGGGTATAATAAAATCAAATAGTTATCTGATTGGCAACCCAATTTTGAGGGGGAGTGAACGGTTACACTTCAATGCTTCAGCATCGTCAAAAGATATATCTAAAGTTTCTTCAGCAAAAAAGTTCATTTTTGAAGGTCAGTCAACAAAAATATAAAAAAAATTTTGTTTTTCCTTTATGTCTATATTATTACGATGATAAGAATGTATTCAATCATACGGCAAATTTAGGAATTACGAATTAGGAATTAAAAATGACTTGTGATCTACCTTATATTTATGAAATTGAGCCGACGAATCATTGCCCATACAAATGCATCATGTGCCCTCGTGGATTAGGAAAAATGAAACGACCTCGAGGGTTTATGCGTATGGAAACCGTTGAACTGCTGTTAAACCACTTTCATCCATCTCAACAACTCGTCAGAGTACACCATTTTGGAGAGGCAATTTTACATCCAGAAATTCATACGATCCTCAATATGCTTGGAACAAAAGGACTGACAACTGTACTGTCATTAAATCCAGCAACGCTTACCCCTGAATTAATCCAAAAAATACTCAGTTCCAAAGTGAATATTGTTTGTTTTTCTTTAGATGGTTTTTCAGACAAAAATTTACGTGACATTCGTGGAATTCAGTGTGGATTCAACAAATGCTGGGAAATGATTGAACAATTGATTCAGGAAAGCAGAAATCAAAGTCAGTTTATTTTAAAAGTAATTCAAATGGTTCGACTCAATGCGAATCTACAAGACATAGACAGGTTTAATAGAATTAAAGAAATCTATCCAGAACCTGATGTACATCTTTATCTTGCTGAAAATATTGGTTTTGGAGACCTTTCATTGGTTGAACAAACATTAACAAACGGCAATGATCGCATCCAAAAAACAGCATCTCCGTGTGCTGCTCCTTTTTCTGAAATTTCAGTGTTGTGGAATGGTGATGTGGTGCTTTGCTGTTATGATTATGATGGTTTTCAGGTTATTGGCAACATTCATGAACAGTCAATATCCGATATCTGGTATGGGGAGATGGTTCAATCCATCCGTGAACTTTTTAAATCCCGTAAAACAGAATCGCTTCCATTATGTGGTTCCTGCTTTATGGCTCCACATCATTTTTTGCGAATAAAATCATTAAAAACCAAGGTATGGAAAGAAGAACAGGAAATTTTATCCATTTATACTCAAGCAAAAAAACGAACATGATTTTTCTAAACGCACCATTCCCACGATTGATTCATATTGAAACATCAGCTTACTGCAATTTAAAATGTCGTGGATGTTTTTTTCATGGCCCCCATCACTGGACAACAAGACCCAAAGGATTTATCAGTCTTGAATTATGGAAACATCTGATACAGGAAATTGCTAGCTGGAAACAGCCTGTGACGATTTCTGCACATGGCGGCGGCGAACCTTTACTACATCCACACTTTTTAGAACTTATAGAATTCGCGGTTCAGTATCCAACCATTAATATAGGCTTTTTAACAAATGCCATGTATTTAACCCCTGATCTGAGCAAACAATTACTGAACATGCGAATTGCATGGATTGGATTTAGCTTGGATGGTATTCATCATAAGACTCATCATCAATTACGACTGGGATCAGATTTCAATCTTATTACAACAAATATTCGGCAGTTTATTCAATTGCGTAATGATTGGATATTAAAAAATAGAACACATTCGCCAAAAATATTCATCAACATGGTTTTATATCCAGAAATTATCAGTCAAACTTCAGTTTTTTTAAAGCAATGGGTACCGCACGTTGACCGCGTGAACCTGTCTTTTTTTAGAGAATCTCCACATGCCCGAAAATTACCATCAGTATTGTTTAATAAACGCATTCCCTGTTTTATGTTGTGGAAACAAATGGCGATCACATGGGATGGTCAGGTGATTTTGTGTTGTGAAGATTACAATGCTGAAGAAATTATTGGAAAGGCAGGCAGCTCAACTTTACATAATATCTGGTTAGGAGATCGAATGAATCGCATTCGGCATTATCATCGTTCGAAT
>PDZT01000025.1:18656-27382 GCA_002753105.1 Deltaproteobacteria bacterium YD0425bin50
CCATGTTCTGATAGCTCGTTTAATCCGTCTCGATCCAAAAGCTTAAAGGTTCTTCCTTTGACTTGAATTAATCCCAAAGTGGACATTTTTGATAAAATTCGGGAAACGGTTTCTGGTGTTGATCCAAGTAGGCTTGCAAGATGACCTTTGGACATGCCTAAGGTAACAATATCACTATGTTCATGTTCTCTGGATAAAAAAATCAGATACGATGCAATTCGACCTGAAATTTCTTTTAAGGTGAGATTTTCAATTTGAATGGTAAATTCACGGAGTCTTTTAGACAGGACTGCAAGCATATTCATGGTAATATTTGGATGTTGTGAAATTAATGCAACAAATGCATTTTTAGGAAAAAATAATGTTTTCGTTTTTTGAATAGCCTCAGCATTCGCCGGAAAAGATTTTCCTGAAAACACAGGAACTTCGCCAAATAATTCTCCTGAGTCAAATAAGTGTAAAATATGCTCCTTGCCATCAGGAGCGATTTTATATACTTTAACTTTTCCTTCAAGAATTAAAAAAAAACCATTACCCTCTTCTCCGTCAGTAAAAATTAAGTCAGCTTTATTGAATTGTTTTTTTCTTGAAATTTTAAACAATGCATCAAGCTGCTCTTGTGGTAATCCATCAAAAAGGGGAACATTCGATATAATGCTTTGTAATGGTTTCATTGGTAAGCTATTTAACCTCACCCTACCCCATTTCCCGTCAGAGGCTGTGGCGTAATTCGTAATTCTATTTATTTATGATGCATATTCGGGGTATGTGATAGGGCAAGGCATGCCTTGCCCTTACAACTTTATGTTTTAACCCGTTCCACATATGCCCCAGTTCGAGTGTCAATACGTATGGTTTCGCCAGTTTCTACAAATGGCGGTACCTGAACGACATAGCCGGTTTCTAATACTGCCGGTTTGGTTCCGCCAGTAGCTGTATCGCCTTTTGCCCAAGGTTCTGCCTGAGTGACTTTAAGGTCAATGAAATTTGGTAAAGAGACAGTAATGGGTCTTTGATCAAAAAATAGAATAGAGCAAGGGGTATTATCTTTCAAAAGGAGACGCGCATCACCAACTTGTTCTTTGGTCAATTCATGTTGTTCATAGGTGGATGTATTCATGAAGTGATACGTGTCAACCACAGCATACAAAAATTCCATTTGATTTTCTTCAAGATTTGCTTCTTTAAATTTCTCACCTGATCGAAATGTTCGATCAAACTGTGATCCTGTAAGCATATTTTTTAATTTACATTTATACAGTGCCTGACCTTTACCGGGTTTTACAAAGTCAAACTGTACAAGTACGTAAGGATCTCCATCTATTTCGATCTTTAACCCTTTTCTAAGATCTCCGCATTCATACATAAAAAAACAACGCCTCCTTATGACTTATTATTGGTTGTATGGGAATACATTTGATTTGCCCGTTTTACTTCATTGATAAACTGTCTTACTTTTTGTATGTCTTTTTGAAATCGAATCGGACGGCCTTGATCATCACAACGATTAGTACATGTGCAGCTATCAACGCCTGCTGGATGAACTACAGAAATCGCATCAAATACATTATGATGAGATAATCCGCCTGCGAGTATCACAGGAATCGTACTTTGCGTCACGATCTCTGATGCTATATGCCAATCACAGGGTTGACCCGTAATTCCAACAAATCCCTGTACAGGTTCATGAACATCAATAAAGGTATCCAATAATAAAAAATCACTCACAGGCGAAAACTCAGATGCCAGTGACTTTGAATACGCTGCATGTCGATTTCCACGAATACCAACTGGAATTGTTCTCATTATTTTTATATTTGGAAATGCTTTTTTAATCCTGATTTGGTTTTCTATTAGAGATGTTGGGTTATCTATAGAAAATAATGACTCACAAAAATGGATAATGTGCGGTTGATAAAAATCTATACAGCGCAATAACGTGTTGATACTTGAAAATAAAGGAATCAACGAACTTTTTGAAGACGATTGACGAATCAAATCAATGGTTTTTTTGATCTCGTCTTGTTGCCATACATCTTCTGACAGCAACACAGTCCCAATATGATCCACTCCAAGTGAAATCATAATTTCAGCTTCATCTGCTGTTTGGATTTCATAAAATTGAACGATACACTGTTTCAGCATAAATTTATTGGGGCGAATAATTATTCGCCCCTGCCTCGCTATTCAAAATATTTTTTCATTATTTGTTTATATTCATCAGATTCTTTTAGCTCCGCAGCCGCGTTCCAAATTTTTTCAGTAAACTCGGCATCTTTTTTAATAAATTGGTTAGATATCATGATGTAGTATGGCTTTGCAACGATGGGAGGAGATAATTTTTTTATTTTCCCTTGAAATTCAGGATATTGTTTTAAATAATATTCACCAGTAAGTTCTAATGAAGCAACAGCATCTAACCGGTTTTTCATCATTTTTCGTAAATCATTCAGTGTACTCGGACTTTCATCAACCGTAAGTCCCATTTTTTTCAGATCATCAACAATAGAATAGCCTAGTGGTGCTCCTACATTTCCTTTAATATTGGTAAGAGCCTTTCCATCCCATGTAATTGGCGAATCATTCAAGACATAAAATACATACGAAATGAGTGCAACACTTCTTGATGGATCTACTTTACCATCCTTAAATGGAAATGCGCCGTGCTTTAAACGTTCATCTTTAAAGCTTGCATAGAAAAGTGCATCGGACTCACCGCTTTCAAGGGTTGCTAAACACCGTTTCCAAGGTTCTCGGGTGTATTTAAATTTAAAATTTAATTTTTTTGAAATCATTTCACAAAGTTCAACTATTAATCCGGGTTTTTCCCACTGAATCTCTTTACCTTCACCTAAAAGAAATGGGAAATCGGGTTTATCTTCACAAACCACTTTTATCTCTGTTTCAGCATAAGCACATACGCAATACAGTAAAACCAAACAAACAAGCGTCATCATCTTAAAGTGTTTCCTGTTAATCCAATACATCTTATCCTCCTTATTAAAAAATGATTATAAATACATGTATCTGGAACAGTGTAGAATTGTTTCTTACCAAAGAATTAAACACGTTTCAAGTAATGAAAATAATTTCTATGGTTCTTTATGAATTTTCTTTGGTAAACCAACCTAATTTCCATAATATTCGAATATCTAAGGCAAAGTTGATAAGCATCCCGCCTTGCTGTAAAGAAATCCCTCTTGAAAGCATACCGATAACTTTTCCTGAATCTCTGTTAAAAACAGGTGAGCCGCTGGAGCCGGGAGCTGCACCAGCATCAATCTGGAACACATTACATTGATTCATAGGCCGGATACTATTGATTATTCCTTCACTATATGACGCACTAAATCCCAGATTAACTCCGAGTGGATAACCAAGCATTCCTAAATGATCGCCTAATCCAGACTCGTTTTCTGGTACTTCAAATACCAACCAACTTTCACACCCATTACGATCCTTAATATACAATAAAGCAACATCAATGCTATCATCCATTTCTACCAATTCCAATTCTCTTAATAAATGTGTATTGGCAATTGCAATTCCAGCTTTATGAGCATTTTTGACAACATGAGCACATGTTAATAAAAACCCCCCGGGACTGATGATAAAACCAGTTCCTGTCCCTGTATTTCCCGAATCATCTTCCACGACAATAAGCCCAACAGAATTAACCAAGCCTTTTGGAATCTTAGGCTTTAGTGAACCCGGCCAGTCTTTGGGTAGTATAATTTCATTTTGAGAAACGTTATTGATAACAGGCAGTGAGTCTATTCCTTTTTCTATAGCTAAAGACATATCCGCATTTACATGAAACTGGGATAAAAGAACAGGAATACCTCCAATAAATCCGCTTGCTGGTATGCACAGTCTCCATATTTCTTTACGATATATTTCAATAACACATAAAGCTGATTTTTGTATAAAATCAGATCCTTTAAAATCATAAACTGCCAATAATTGATTTGCGGCTTTTAATTTGACTGAACCGGATTGAAGGGTTTCAAAACAAATAATGCTGTTATGAATAGGATCAACTAAGCCTAAGGTAATCACTATACGATCTATTGAAGTTGATACCTTATCTAAAAAAAAATCAAAACACCCGCTTTGCTCTGATCTGAATCGTATTCCACCACATCTACTTTGCGTTCTCCCTGAATAGACTGCCTCTTTACCGTCTATGACATATCCATGAGTATCTAAACATAAGCAAACAGGTCGTAAATAACGCGGTTCAATTCCATTTGTTTGCAATTCAACGCAAATATTACTTGAAGTTGTCATGGTATTCAATCGTAATCGTTGGCCCGGAACAAGTATTATCGTATCCATAATTCTCCTTTTAACATGTGTTTTTAGGCCTTGATCATCGTTTCGGCCAGACATTATTCGTTGCCGTAACAGAATTTGTAGGGGCGAACCTTGTGTTCGCCCTCCAAAAGGGCGATGACAAGCATCGCCCCTACATTGTGGCCGAAACGAAGATCAAGACTTGTTTTTAACTAGAAAAGGCATATATACTTGATTAACTTTTAATCCGTATGTCTGGTCTGGAATTTCAGATTCACACTCTTCCATTGCCAAACGCATTCCCCAATATGGATAATTAATACCAGACAAGCACGAAAAATAAATACCGCCAGACATTCTCGTATTGATTTCTAATAGTTTTGAAATGCCATTCGCACTTTTCGTTTGAATGTTAAACAGGCCTGTAAGCTCAAATCGCTGGGTTAGTTGCTCGGCCATATGAACAAGTTCCGGGTTGTATTCAAGAATCTGAGCGCCATTAACGTGCGATGGTTTCTTACGAACAGTGCATCGAATTAATCTGCCATGTTTTGCAAGACAGTCGATGCTATATTCAGTACCATCCAAATATTCCATAACAAGTACATCCTGAAAAAAGTCAGCCTGAGAAAATTTATGCCTTGCTTCTTTGAGACTTACTGAAATGACATCGCTTGATAAAAAAGCGTTCATTTCGTTTATATTATGTTTAATCATTTTAAATCCAAGAGCATAGATAGATCGGGCAGGCTTAAAACATACACGCTTGTTTTTTGAACTCAGCACTTCATAAGCTTCATCAAATGCATCTAACGTATTGACAAGGTAATACTCCGGGATTTCAATATTGTCGTTACATAACGCATTATATAACATAGCTTTATGGTTCAGAATTTCAAGATTATCAAAAGATGCGCAACTAAGAATTTTTATACCCTGTTTTTCAAAGAATTCATGGTGATTGGCGATAACCATTATTTTTTTTGACGGCAAAAACAGTGAAACATGATACTTGTTACACATATCAAGACAATACCTAATGTAGTCTTCGTCACTGATAGTTTGTTTTTCGACTTCATAAAAATCGCTAACTTCAAACCCTACGAATTCAGGATGGTCATGTGTGCAGAGAAGAGAAAATTCTTTTCTTGTATCTCCTGCCTTGATGAGCGCCATAATATTATAAATGCTCGAAAAATTTTTATTAAACCATATTACTTTGGGCATTCAGGCCTCCTCATGTACTTCTGATTTTCAGATTTACTTTGTATGAAATCCTTGACAATCAATGAATCTGTCTTTATTCATCAGTGATTATTTACCGTATTCCTTAATTTCATTTCACTTTTTTTAAATTCTATTAAAACATGGGACAACTTTATGGAAACGATATTTATCTATATAAGGTATTGATATGAGTGAAAAACGAATTTTTATTCATAACCATTATTTATACGAATTGATTCTTTTGTTAGCCATTTTTATTGCATATAGTCAAGTCAGAACATATCCATTTGTGTTATATGATGATCAAGCCTATATTGTGAATAAATTCAGAATTCAGACAGGGTTAAGCTGGAATAACCTAATTTGGGCTTTGCGAAGTACAGAAGAAGGAAATTGGCATCCGTTAACATGGATGTCCCATATGCTGGATTGTCAGTTGTTTGGCCTAAATGCAGGTGGGCATCATCTGATGAATCTTCTGATTCACATACTAAATACATTAATTTTATTTCACGCATTATTTAAAATGTCACGGGAGTACTGGCCTTCTATTTTGGCTACAGCGTTTTTTGCTCTGCATCCAGTAAATGTTGAAACGGTAGTGCAAATCGCTCAACGAAAAAATCTGCTTTGCAGTTTTTTCTTAGCTCTGAGCCTATACAGTTATGCCTATTATGTCGATAAAGAAACATTATCCCGTTATATTTGGCTAATAATTGCATATAGTTTAGGTCTAATGTCTAAACCCATGATTGTAACGCTTCCATTCTTGCTTTTATTGCTTGATATCTGGCCATTACAGAGGATAAATTCATTTTCATTTAAAAAATTAACAATTATCGTCCTTGAAAAAATTCCCCTGATGCTTTTGTCAATTATTGCTTCTATACTCACCTACTATGCTCAAAATCAAGCTGGGGCAACTAAAATGCTTGGCCCGGTAAGCATGATTCTAAAACTTTCAAACGTAGCGATGGCCTACTGGAGATATCTATATAATTTGTTTTTTCCTTTTAACCTGTCTTTTTTTTATCAATATCCAACTCATCAACACATTATTGCTGTTGTGATTTCTGTTTTGGGATTATGCTTGATAAGCTTTTTGGCAATTTTTTATATAAACAAAATTCCGTGGTTGTTTACAGGATGGTTTTGGTTTTTAGGAACACTTATTCCAGTCATTGGTTTAGTTCAAGTTGGAGATCAACATATAGCTGATCGATATGCATACATTCCCTTTGTAGGAACATATCTAATCATTTCATGGTTTGTTTTTAGCATCGTAAAAAAGTATAAACTATTTAGTCGGATAATTTCTGTTGGTTGCATAATTATTTTAATATATTTTTTAGTATTAACACAAAAACAGACAACATATTGGTCGTCGAATGAACTTCTATTTACAAATGCTATTCAAATCGATCCGGATAATTATATAGCTCATTATAACTTAGCTGTGCATTTTCAAGAACAACATAAAAAAGAAGAAGCCAAAACACATTATCGTGAAGTCATACGAATTAAACCTAATCATGTCGATTCTATAAACAACTTAGCCGTATTGTTACAAGAAGAAGGAAAAGGAAATGAAGCTATTGAACTGTATAAGCGCGCAATTTCTATAGACCCCAAATTTGAAATGCCATATTTGAATTTGGCAAATGAGCTGAAAAAACGAGGAGAGTTCAAAGAAGCCGAAATTTTGTATTTAAAAGGCTATATTTTAGCACCAAATAATACCGATATACTAAAAACTATCGGAAATTTTTTTATGGAAATGAACAAATATAAACAGGCGATGATATTTTTTGAAAGAACATTCAATATTAACCCTTCAGATATTGTAACCATTAAACAAATCGCACTGCTGTTATCCATGATGGGGCGCTTTTCAGAAGCCATTGGGCAATATGAACATGCATTAACAATCTATCCTAATGATGCAACAATATGGTATAATATGGGAATTGTTATGGAAACAAGCAAACGCTATAAAGAAGCGTTAATATATTATTCAAAATCAGTTGAATTAGATCCGAACTATGCGGATGCTAACTATGCAATGGGTGTTCAATTATCCCGAATAGGTAAATTAGAAACTGCACTGAAATATTTTAAAAAATCTCTTGAAATAACCCCTAATAATGCACAACTATGGGATGATATTGGAAAGTGTTTGTTGTCTTTAGGTCGTATCGACGAAAGTATCAATGCTTTTAACCATGCGATATCAATTGATTCACAGAATCAGGATTTTTTACACAATTTAGAAAAAGCCAAATCCATGACACACTCATTAAGTCAGTAAGGGAAACCATATGTTTAAAAATCAAAAAATCATTGTTGTGATGCCAGCATATAATGCGGAAGAAACCTTGAAAAAAACGTATGACGAAGTCATGCAGCAAGAGATTGTTGACAAGGTGATTGTTGTAGATGATAGCAGTAAAGACAATACAGTAGAAATAGCAAAGACGCTGCCTCATGCAATTGTCCATATCCATCCCCAAAATATTGGATACGGAGGAAATCAAAAATCATGTTACCGTATCGCACTCGAGCAGGGTGCCGATATTGTAGTGATGGTGCATCCAGATTATCAATATACCCCTAAATTAATTCCAGCGATGGTATCTCTGATTGCAAGTGGTTTGTATTCATGTGTTATAGGATCGCGTATTCTCGGCGGTGGTGCTCTTCGTGGAGGAATGCCTTTATGGAAATATATTGCGAATCGGTTTCTCACCTGTATAGAAAACATGATCCTTGGAGCAAAATTATCCGAATATCATACCGGATATAGGGCATTCTCTAAAAATCTGTTAGAAAAATTACCATACCAACACAATTCAGATGATTTTGTATTTGATAACCAAATGCTGACTCAAATTATCTGGTTTAATCATACGATAGCCGAAATAACGTGCCCAACAAAATATTTTGATGAAGCATCGTCCATTAATTTTTCACGAAGTATCAAATATGGGTTTGGATGCCTTTATACTGCACTGATTTTCCGTTTAGCCAAAGCAGGGATTATTCAATCCAAGCTGTTCCCAGAAACAAAACAAGGTATATGATACCGTGTTGAATAGACCAATTTTTGCATTGCTTTTGATCGCTTATAGTTGTTTATTTCTTTTTTCAGGATGTGTGTCTTCTGAAAAATCAAAACCTACTGTTCGTAATGGATGTATTGATCT
>PDZT01000239.1 GCA_002753105.1 Deltaproteobacteria bacterium YD0425bin50
GCTTCTTTTATTTGTATGTAAGCTAAAACGCTTGAAAATACAGTTACGCAAATCATTGAACAAAAAATGAATGGGATCGACCATTTAAGATATATGTCTGCCATAAGTGATTCTTCTGGTATTGTTACAATAACATTGACATTTGACGCGGGAACTGATCCCAATATTGCTCAAGTGCAAGTTCAAAATAAGCTACAGCTCGCTATTCCCTTGCTTCCCCAAGTGGTTCAACAACTTGGGATTCAAGTTACCAAATCTACTAAGAATTTTCTGATGGTGATCGGGTTTGTTTCTGAAGATGGAAGCATGGGGCGTTATGATCTGAGCGATTATGTTGCGGCAAACATTCAGGATATCGTAAGTCGTATTGAGGGTGTGGGGGATGTCCTTCTGTTTGGTTCTCAATATGCCATGCGCATATGGTTGAATCCAGACGCTCTTAAAAGTTATAGTCTAACTCCGGGTGACGTTAAAGCCGCTGTAAAAGCTCAAAATGTGCAAATTTCCTCTGGACAACTGGGAGGCACACCCGCTATAGATAATCAGCAGCTAAATGCCACTATTACAGCTCAAACTCTGCTTCAAACGCCTGAAGAATTTGGGAATATTCTCCTGAAAATGAACAGTGACGGCTCTACAGTAAAATTACGGGATGTGGCCAAAATTGAGCTTGGCAGTGAAAATTATGATGCTATTGCTCGTTTTAACGGTAAACCTGCGGCAGGAATGGCAGTTAAATTAGCATCGAATTCGAATGCGCTTGCCACAGCCAAATAAGATAAAAAAAAAATAGCCGAGCTTTCCCAATTCTTTCCTCCGGGAATGAAGGCTGTTTTTCCATACGATACAACTCCGTTTATACGGGTTTCTATTGGAGAAGTTGTTAAAACCTTAGTTGAAGCTATCATTCTTGTTTTTCTCGTTATGTATCTGTTTCTGGAAAATTTTAGAGCCACGCTTATCCCTACGATTGCAGTTCCTGTTGTTCTGTTAGGCACATTTGCTGTGTTAAAAGCATTTGATTATTCTATCAATACGCTTACGATGTTTGCTATGGTTCTTGCTATTGGTCTTTTAGTGGATGATGCCATTGTTGTGGTTGAAAACGTGGAACGAATCATGACAGAAGAAGGGTTGTCTCCCAAAGAAGCCACACGTAAATCCATGACCCAGATTACAGGAGCACTTATAGGGATTGCACTGGTTCTCTCGGCAGTCTTTGTACCTATGGGTTTTTTTGGTGGTTCTACGGGTGTTATCTACCGTCAATTTTCTGTTACAATTGTTTCAGCCATGCTGCTTTCTGTAGTTGTTGCGCTTATTCTTACGCCAGCGCTTTGTGCCACCATGCTTAAATCCGTTTTAAAAGGTCACAGCATCGCTGAAGGCGGTTTATTTTCATGGTTTTTTACATGGTTTAACCGATTCTTTAACAGGAGCACCAACGCTTATCAATCTATGGTGGGCAGAATGCTTGGCAAAACCAAGCGTTATCTTTTTATTTATGTTTTAATTATTGCAGGAATGGGGTATCTTTTTCTTCGTTTGCCAACCTCATTTCTTCCCGATGAGGATCAGGGCATACTGTTTTCATTAGTCCAACTCCCTGCAGGTGCGACTCAAGGACGAACGCTGGAAGTTTTAAAGCAGGTTGAACATCATTTCCTTGAAGAACAAAAAGATGCGGTTAATTCTCTGTTTACAGTTGTCGGTTTCAGCTTTGCTGGACGTGGACAAAATATGGGAATTGCATTTGTTCAGCTTAAAGACTGGAGTTTACGAAATCAACCAGATGTGAAGGTTTGGGGAGTAGCCAGAAAAGCGATGATGCGTTTTTCACAGATTAGAGATGCCATGGTTTTTGCTTTTCCTCCACCTGCAGTAATGGAACTCGGAAATGCCACAGGCTTTGACTTTCAATTGCAGGACAGAGGTGGTATTGGCCATGAAAAATTAATGGAGGCCAGAAATCAACTGCTTGGAATGGTGTCTAAAAATCCTGTATTGATGGCTGTTCGTCCTAATGGTCAGGAAGATACGCCTCAATACAAAATTAATATTGATATTGAAAGGGCAGGGGCTTTAGGTCTGTCTATGGCTGATATTAATGATACGTTGTCAATGTCATGGGGTGGGACATATGTTAATGATTTTATTGATAAAGGACGGGTTAAAAAAGTCTATATGCAGGCTAATGCTTCATACCGTATGCTCCCAGAAGATATACATAAATGGCATGTACGAAATAAATCAGGCGATATGGTTCCATTCTTAGCGTTTTCTACTGCTGAATGGACTTATGGCTCTCCCCGTCTTGAACGGTATAACGGCTTAGCATCCCGGGAAATTCTCGGCCAGCCTGCCCCGGGTAAAAGTTCTGGAGATGCCATGAATGAAATGGAAAAAATGGCAGCGCAACTGCCTCCGGGAATAGGATTTGAATGGACCGGGCTTTCTTATCAGGAAAAAATGTCTGGTTCTCAAGCGCCTTCTTTATATGCAATTTCTCTGCTTGTTGTTTTCCTATCTCTTGCAGCTCTCTATGAAAGCTGGGCTATTCCTTTTTCTGTGATGCTTGTTGTTCCGCTTGGAATCATTGGCGCGTTAATCGCCGCTAGTATAAGAGGGCTTTCCAATGATGTGTATTTTCAGGTGGGACTGCTTACGACTATTGGGCTTTCAGCAAAAAATGCTATTCTTATTGTAGAATTTGCCAAAGAAAAAATGGCGCATGGAGGCGAATTGATTGAATCAACCCTTGAAGCGGTGCGGCTGCGATTACGTCCTATTTTAATGACATCGTTTGCGTTTATTCTTGGTGTTCTCCCTCTTGTAAGAGCAAAAGGAGCTGGTTCAGCAAGTCAAAATGCTATTGGAACAGGCGTGATGGGCGGGATGCTATCTGCTACGATTCTTGCCATTTTTTTTGTGCCTGTATTTTTTGTGGTTGTGAGGCGAATTTTTAAAGGAAAACCAATTGAATAGGCTATATTTTTTTTATTCATTTGAAAGGACAACAATGAAACAGAATCTTATTAACACAGGGTTTAAAATTGTTTGGATGATTTTGGGTATAATTGGAATAAGTATCAGTTGTCATGCAGCGTCTTTAAAAGAACTCCAAGAGATGTCAATTGCTAATCGTAATTTGGTTAAATACCATCAACAAAAACTTGAAAAACAAACTTTGGAGATCACTAGACAACAGGGGAAATTTGAACCTACAGTTAATTTTCAGTATGGCAACACGCAGATGGTTGAAAATACGAATAAAAAATTGGCAAATCAGCAAACTTTGTTTACGGCTCAGGTAAGCTATAATTTATTTTCAGGGTTCCGAAACAAATATGATCTTTCTGCATCACAACTTTCACAAAAAGTAGGCGAACATGAAATGAATAGCATTCTTCAAGAGATTAAATATCAAGTGGCGCTTACGTATCTTGACGCAAATGGTAAGAAGCTCACTCAGGCTATTGTTGAAACTGAGTATTCGTTACTAAAGAAACGTCATGAAGACGCTGTAAAAAAACACGCTGTTGGATTAATCAATAAAAATGAGGTTCTTAAAATAAGCGTGGAATTAGACAATGCACTTCAGAAAATGAAAGAAACCCAAGCCGATTATCTTAAAAGCATTAACTCCTTGGGATTCCAAGTGAATACAGATATTAAACCGGCATCCCTGACGTTTGAAGAATATGAAAATTTGCCTCAAATTCGTGACATAGCTTATTATAAAGAACAAATGATGCAAAACAAACAAGAGATTCTCGCATTACAAGCATTGGAAAAAACTCGGGAATACCTTGTGCTATCTGCTAAATCAGGTGTTTATCCGAAAATTGATGTGGCTATGCAATACAATCGAAGTGGCGATGATTTGCTTATGGGAACATCAGGTAACAATAATGATGATATTCGGGTGTTGCTTTCAGGCACTATAAATCTGTTTGATGGTAAAAATACCTATTGTTCAATTCAACAAGCCAAACTTGATCTTCGAATGGTTCGATGTGATATCGATGAATTAACTCAAAAACTCATGTGTGATTTAAAAAATAACCTGATTGACTATGAAACCCATCTGGAAAATATTGATGTCTCAAAAAAAGGCATTGAACAAGCGGAAGAGAATCTCCGTGTTAGTGAAAATTTGCATCAGCAAGGCTTGGAAACCACTACAGATTTATTAGATGCCATTTTGCATTTATCCCGTGCAAAATATAATTATATTTATGCGCGTAATACCTTATTTTTGAATTATTATATGTTATTGCGTCTTATCGATGGGTTTTAATATTAATGCAGGTATTTTCATAGCCTCATGCGATTCAGACCATCGGTTTTTAAAAGTTAATGATTTCTGCTGTTAAGTATAACTACCCGTGAAATTTTTCCTGCCAAAGTAAAAAAAGGATCACGGATTAATTCCGTGTAATCCTTTAATCCCCGTAATCTGTGATTCAGACAAATGAGCACACTCGATAAAATTATAAATTAATTGTTTTATTTAACGCAATGCGTTATAGTTGCCGAATAGATAAGGATGAGAAAAATAGAGAATATGCGAGCAAGAATAGCAAAACAGATCGAATCTCTATAGGTAACTAATTGATCAATAATTAATTAACCTCAATTTTTATTATGGAAATAACATCATATGGAACTTAATAAAGAAAAAAAGATGGTTAAACGTATTCTAGTGATAGATGATAATACTTCTATCCATAATGATTTCCGTAAAATATTGATGAAATCAAAACCAAAAAACGATCATTTGAATGATATGGAATCATTTCTTTTCGGAGCTGTTGTTCAGCAGCCACCCAATTCAGCCTTATTTGAAATCGATTGTGCATCACAGGGAATAGAAGGATTAGAATTAGTAAAACAGGCTATCGCTAAAGGCACACCCTATGCGCTTGCTTTTGTAGATATACGCATGCCTCCGGGATGGGATGGCATTGAAACGATTAGGCATGTGTGGAATGAATATCCTGATATTCAAGTTGTTCTGTGCACTGCTTATTCCGACTATTCATGGGATGAGATTCATCGCATACTTGGAGAAACAGACAACTTATTGATACTGAAAAAACCCTTTGACAATATCGAAGTCCTGCAAATTGCTCATACCCTGACCCGCAAATGGGAATTGAATCTTGATATTCAAGGCCGTTTAAATAAACTGGCTTTTTATGATAACCTGACAGGTCTGCCCAATCGTGTTCTGTTTATGGACCGATTTACTCATGTGCTTGAAAATTCACATCGCTACAAACGTAAAGGCGCTTTGCTTTTTATTGATTTAGATAATTTCAAGCAGATAAACGATACGATGGGACACAACGCTGGTGATGAATTACTTAAAATAATGTCAGATCGCATTGTCAAATGCCTGCGAATTTCGGATACAATTACTCGAACACCATCAACCGATGAAATGTCAGCCCGGCTTGGAGGTGACGAGTTTACTGTTATTCTTCCAGAAATAAGTAAATATGAAGATGCAGCAGTAACAGCACAGCGCATTGCAGAACATATTATTATCCCCATGAATTTATGCGGTCAGGAAGTAGTTATTACATGCAGCATCGGAATTGCAGTATTTCCTGTTGATGGTGAAACAATTGAATCGCTGCTTAAAAATGCTGATTTAGCAATGTATTATGCCAAACGTATCGGGCCTAATCATTTTCAGTATTATCAGGAATCGATGAATACAGATGCATTGAAACGGTTGACAATGGAAAACCATCTCAGACACGCATCCATGCGGAATGAATTTACTCTGGTCTATCAACCTCAATTTAATCTATTAACAGGTCAATTTAACTCTATGGAAGCGCTTCTACGATGGAACAATAGTGAATTGGGCAGTATCTCTCCAGCAGAATTTATTCCAATAGCTGAGGAGAATGGACTCATTATACCTATAGGAGAATGGGTTATACGCACTGCCTGTCAACAGATCAAAACATGGCTTGATAAGGGATTATTCGTTCAGTGCGTTTCCGTCAACGTTTCTTTAAAGCAATTAACCCAAGCTAATTTTGTGGAAATGGTAAGAGCAATTCTTGCCGATACAAATCTGGAAGCAGAGCGATTGGAAATTGAACTCACCGAAAGCATTATGGAACGGGATATATCTGGAATCACATCCATATTAAATGCTCTCAAAAATATGCAAGTCAGACTGGCTATTGATGATTTTGGTACCGGATATTCATGTTTGAGCCGCTTAAAAGATATGCCAATTGACTGCCTGAAAATAGACCGTTCATTTTTGATGGATATTGAAGATAGTAAAGCAAATCAA
>PDZT01000240.1 GCA_002753105.1 Deltaproteobacteria bacterium YD0425bin50
GGTACTCATGGGATTAAAATTACCGGAGAGTCTTTTAAAGTCACTTGAGGATAATAGTATTCAGTATCAAGTGTTTGATGAAGTTGAGCCTAATCCCACAATCAATACTATTGAAAAAGGCTTGCAGCAATATAAGTCTAATAATTGCGATAGTATTATCGCTTTTGGAGGCGGATCGCCAATTGACTGTGCTAAAATTATTGGTGCAAGAGTTGTCAATCCTAATCGTAGTATTCAAAAAATGAGGGGACTTGCGAAGATATGGAAATCATTACCCCCTTTTTATGCTATCCCAACAACTGCTGGAACTGGTTCGGAAACGACTTTGGCTGCTGTTGTAACGGATTCTGATACTCATGAAAAATATGCCATCACTGCTTTACCGCTTGTCCCTAAACTGGCTGTGCTTGACCCTGAATTGATGTTAGGATTACCTCCTCATATTACGTCAACAACAGGAATGGACGCATTGACCCATGCGGTTGAGGCATATATTGGCTTGAATGGCAACCAGTTTACTGATAAAAATGCAGAAGATGCTACAAAATTAATATTCGAAAATCTTGAAAAAGTATATCAAAACGGGTCTGATATCGATGCGAGAAACAATATGGCGTTGGCGTCATTTTATGCAGGAACAGCATTTACCAGAGCCTATGTTGGTTATGTACATGCAATCGCTCATAATATGGGTGGTCTATATGGCGTACCTCATGGTCTTGCAAATGCGATTATATTACCGCATGTTTTGGATTTCTGCCAGAAAGAAGCGGAAGAAAAGCTTGCAAAACTCGCAGTAGTTGGCGGACTTGGTAATGCAGGAGAATCGAAAGATGTATTAGCTCAAAAGTTCATTGATAAAATCAAGACAATGAATAAGAATATGAATATTCCCATCTGCATTAAAGAACTTCAAGAAAACGATATTCCCTTAATTGCAAAACGAGCTTTATATGAAGCACATCCTCATTATCCGGTGCCACGAATTATGACTCAGAAAGAATGCGAAGAGTTGATCAGAAAGCTCTTGCTATAATTTAACATTGTGAAATAAGGATCACGGATTAAACAGATTAAACAGATGACAAGGATTTTTTCGGTATGATACCATGTAATCCTTTAATCCGTGCAATCTGTAATTCAGGCAAATGAGAAACATATTTAAGACTTGGCCTATCAAAAAGGCTATAACAGTAAAGGAAATCATAATGACCCAAAACCAAAGCAAAATTGATTTATTAGAATCTCATGTTCAATTTGAAATGGAATTATTTCAACATGACGGTTTAAAAGAAACCATAGGAACTGAAATAACTGCTCTATTTGAATGGTTTAAGAACGTAAGCTTAAATGACGTAACATCCGCATCTGATATTGAAAATTTTTTCAAACGCAATGTTATCGAACGTCCGATTACTGACGAAATTCCGAATTTTGTATCCAAATGCGCTAAAAAGATACAGGAAACCTTGCAGAAAAATACTACTCATTTAGAAGACATTCTCTCCAAAAACCTGTATGATAAAATCGTCTTGAATATTTATAAAATGGATACGCTGCGAAATGAAATCATAAAACAGGCAGTAAACAGTACTATCTTTTCTATGCTGATCACAGAAACACTGTATAGCGGCATCAAGTCGTTTGTTTTATCTGAGAATGCAATAATGAAAAATGTGCCCGGAGCTTCTTCGCTATTTAATTTTGGAAAAGGATTGCTCAATAAAACGACGTTTGGTTTGTCAGATAGTATTGCCGGTCATTTAGACGAAGAAATAAAAAAATTTGTTAAAGGGAACATTAAGAATCATTTAAAAAACAGTGAAAAATTTTTAATTAACGAATTTAGCGAAGATTTCACGAAACAGATAGGTGAAGAGATATGGCAAAAAGCCAAACAATATGATTCTAATTCTCTATCGGAATTTATTGATCAAGGACATATTGAATCTATGTCCCCGGTTATCAAAAATTTCTGGCTTAATTTTCGTAATACTCCCATATATTCCGAAATATCCAGCACAGTAATTCAGTATTTTTTTGAATTATACGGAGATAAAAAAATATCGGACTTACTTTTTGAATTGGGTATAAGCTTGGAAATGGTAATTAAAGAAGTCGAAGATACTGCAATGCCTATTTTTGAAAAGCCAATTGTTAGAAGTTATTTAGAACAAAGAATACGTGCAAGATTAGAACGTTTTTACACCCGAACATAATACTGAACCGGCAATTATTTTAATTTCTTATAAATTGCCGGTTCAACATATGTTAGGCCACTTTGAATACCGCTAAGGCTTTCTGAATGCCCAATAAAGAGATATCCACCGGGACTCAATACCCGAAAAAATTTTTCAATGAGATTCGCTTGAGTTGGTTTATCGAAATAGATCAATACATTACGACAAAAAATAACATCAAATAATGTTTGAAAAGGAAACGGGGTCATTAAGTTTAGATAACGAAAATAGACAATCTCACGTAAAGACTCCTTGACCATATAGTAACCTTCCCACTGAGTTTCCCCTTTTAAAAAATATTTTCGTCGAATATTCACTGGAAAAGGGGCAAGGTCACGTTCCTGATATACACCTTCCTGCGCTTTTTTTAATACAGTGGTGGATATGTCTGTAGCGAGAATTTTTATATCTTTTCCAAGTGAATGCTCGATATGTTCTAATATTGAAATTGCAAGGGTATAGGGTTCTTCGCCACTAGAGCATCCAGCGCACCAAAATCGAACTCGATGACGTGTCAACAAATCTGGAAACAGATGACGTTCCAAAAACTCAAAATGATATTTTTCCCGTAGAAATTCGGTTTTGTTCGTAGAAATTGCATCGAGCATCTGGGTAAGTTCTTGGCCAGACTTATCAGTAAGCACATATTCCCGGTACTGACGAAACGTACTACAACCCAATTCCTTAAGCCTTTTTCCAAGTCTGGAAGTTAATAAGGCTTTTTTGTTATCAGAAAGGTAAATTCCACAAAGATCATAAATCAGTTTTTGAAATAGTACAAACTCATCATTCCTAATTTGAAGATTGTCTTCCATGTATTCCCCTAACAGCCATCATATATATTAGAGCTGTTTATTAGCATTCTGAAGCTCTTTAATAATTTCAAGAAGCTTCTCTTTTTCCGCTCTTTCGGCTGTCAACAATTGTTCTTTTGATTCTAACGATTGAAAGGCTTTCTCTTTTTCTTTCTCAGCTTTTTCTTTTTCTTTTTCAGCCTTCTCTTTTTCTTTTTCAGCCTTCTCTTTTTCTTTTTCAGCCTTCTCTTTTTCTTTCTCAGCTTTCTCTTTTTCTTTCTCAGCTTTCTCTTTTTCTTTTTCAGCTTTCTCTTTTTCTTTTTCAGCTTTCTCTTTTTCTTTCTCTACTTTTTCTTTTTCTTTTTGTGCTTTTTTTATTTCTTTTTGTGAGCTTTTTATTTCCTGTCTCTGAGCCTCTAATTCTAACTGTATGGTCTTCTGCTCCCGGATATAATTTAGCCGGCTTTGATATAAATGATAGGCACGCTCTTTTTCGGAAAAGGCTTTTAAGGTATTCATGGCTTCCCTCATCTCTTCGGTGTTCATATATTCCGGAAGGTACGTGTCATCTAATTCCTCGCCTTCCTTGAAAAATAATAACCATCTTTCCAATTCATTGTGCACATTATTTGTTACAAATTTTTCTAACTCAAGAATATGAATCGAGCAATCCTGATTTAAAGAGATTTTATTATTTGGATCATACATCTGAAAATGGTGATGAAAGCAGTTGACATTCTTAAACAAATCCTCACATAAAATCCAAATTGAAACAACTGGTTTTAAGCTACTGTAATCATTCCCTTTATGCAATTGAGAACTATAAATATCGCTCCATGTATAGGAAATTCGTTTATCTAAAGCGTTATAGACTATCATCTGAATTTCGATCTGAAAAATACGACCGATTTCATCCCTTGCTTTAATATCGACTACCGACAGTTTATCATCGAGAAATTCCATTTCATTGTAAGGATTCAACAATTCTACTGAGATAATACGAATATTTTCAACCGGATACATGACCGCATTTAAAAAATGAACCAGCAATTTTTTATTTTGTTCTGATCCTAAAAGCGCTTTAAACACGCAATCCACTGTTGGGTCAATCTTATACTTCATGGTAGAGTGCCTCCTCTCACTAAAACTCTTTAAAATCATCGCGCATTGGAATAAGATCAGAGGCTTTTACATGTTTATCTTCCGTAGAGATAAAATTGTGTTTGGAAGACAATGATTTCACTTGATTTGGTTTTATTCTTGATGTTTTTTTCATACGTTGAACATGTCCAGTAGCACTTGATTCAAGTTTCGCAGACTGATCACTATCGACTAAACCAACATGACTGGATATGGTCATGACAAGGTCTTGTAAACTTTGAGATTGAGAGGATAATTCTTCGGATGCAGAGGCAGTTTGTTCTGCATTGGCTGCATTTCCCTGAGTTACTTTTTCCATATCAATTATTGCACGGGTAACCTGATCAATGCCTTTGGTCTGCTCAGAAGAAGCATTTTTAATATTTTCCAACAGGGAACTCATTTCATGCATCTTTTGACTGGCAACTGCTGCTGATGATGAAATCGTGTTGACTAACCCAGCAACTTTGTTGGATTTATCCAGAATTTCTTTCAGTACCATTTCACCTTTTTCAGCTAATTCACTGCCTTTTTCAGCTCTTCGTGAACTTTCTTTGATTAATCCGGCAATTTCTTTAGCCGCGCTTTTTGAATGTTCAGCTAATTTGGATACTTCATCAGCCACTACAGCAAATCCTTTTCCCTGATCACCAGCACGAGCTGCTTCAATTGCCGCATTGGTCGCAAGCATTTTGGTTTGATGGGTAATTTCGTTAATCACTTCAATAATGTCTGTTATTTTATCGCTGCCTTCCCGGATTTGTTTCATTGCAGACGTAATCGCTTCCATAGCCACAGACCCATTTTGAGCAGAATAGCGGGCTTCTTCAGATAATACTGCTGCAGATTTTGCGCTGTCAGTTGAATTTTGCGCTTCTTTAGCAACGGAAATCATAGCTTCTGCAGCCATTGTAGCATGATCTGCATTTTCTTTGGTCTGACTTGATATTTCTTCCATCGAACTGGATGTCTGCTCAAGACTTGCCGCCTGCTCACTTGCACCTTCTGAAAGCTGCTGAGAACTCATAGAAATTTGATTTGAAGCCGATGCAAGCTCACTTACCGATGTGCTTAACTGGCCTATTAAATTTTTCAATAATCCATTTAAACTTCTGATCATAAAAAAAGCAAATCCAACAGCAAAAACGATACTCACAATACTGACAATCCACATCAAATATATTGTCCCATGAACACCTTCGCCTACACGATTCACTTCTTTAAGGGTCGCTTCTTCTTCGATTTTTAGAATTTCTTCCAAGGTACTGCTGATTTGCAAGGAAATTTGGACTAAATCGGATACCTGCATCTCAACATTTACGTCTGATTGAGTAATTATTTTAGATAAGTTGTTTAATCCTTTTTGATAAATCTCAAGTTTTGTTTTAACATCTTTTAATTTAAGACGTGTTGATTCACTAGTCGTAGATGTGCTAAGTCCTTCGATGAGTTGAGATACGTCATTTAATATACTGAGAGTTTTATCTAAATCTATCTGTGATTTGGATTCCAAAAATATTCTTGCCTGTATTCGGGCTTTTAAAAACTGATTATTGATAATGATTGCCTTTTTTTCAGCTTCTACTTCTCTTAAAATATTTTCTTGATATTCGTTATGTACTTGCTCGAGTTCCCAGATACCAATACCTCCCAACAGGATCAACAAGAGCGATACAACGCCAAAACCTATAGTCAATTTCATACCAATAGTCATTTTTTTCATACATTCTCCTTTTTATTTTTTTAAGACTTTACATTTGGGTCCATTAAAGCAAGCTCATCATTAGAAAGAATGGCTTTTAAATTCAATACAATTACTACCCGATTGTCTAACTTGGCCATTCCGATCATAAAATCGGTTCGGATATATTGGCCTAGTTCAGGGGTTTCTTCAAATTCATCGGGTTCGATAGTCAGTACACCAACAAGAAAATCAACAATAATTCCAGTAAGTCTTCCCTGAATATCTGCAACAACAATACATGTTTCTTTTGTTGACTCAACTTCTGCCATGCCAAACTTAGCGCGAAGATCAATCACGGGAATAATTTTTCCCCTGAGATTGATGACG
>PDZT01000241.1 GCA_002753105.1 Deltaproteobacteria bacterium YD0425bin50
AAGAATTAATTCATAAGGTTCCTTTTTTGATAGAAACATAGTCAGTGTTTTGCTTTTGTCAAGAATAGGTATATAAATTTTTTTTATTGTAAGCATCGGTTGAGATTATTAATGAGATTTTGATTTTTGGGTTGAAGATTCAGAGCTTTTTGAAAATGGTCAATCGCCTGTAATCGATCACCGATTTGATAAAGTAGAATTGCAAGATCATTATGCGCATCAACATCATTGGGATTCAGTGCGATTGTTTTTTCAAAATGAAGTATCGCAAGACTATACTTATTGATCGCATAATACGCTTTTCCTAAATAATAATGGACATCTGAAATATTACCTTCAAAATAAAGTAAAGCTTGTTGAAACAACGAGATGGCTTCATTTATTTTGCCTTGCTCCAATAAGAATGCACCATAATTATAGAGAACTCCTCCGCTTTTGGGATCAATTCGCAAGGCTTGATTATAATGATTCATGGCCAATTCATCATTTTTTAAGTCTTTATATATTTGAGCTAAAACATGATGTGATGGGAAATAGTTTGGAGTGATTTGTAATGATTTTTGTAAAAGCTCAATAGCTTCATTTGGCCTTCCTTGACGATGATAAATCCATGCTAAATTGACATAAGCATTCTGAAATTGAGGAGATATTGAAATTGCTCGTTCTAAATGAGCTTGTGCTTCATTATAGTGAGCTTCACCCATAAGGCAGGTTGCAATCATATTATGAGCTGCATAATTGTTTTTCGTAACATTAATGGCATGATTAAAAAGTGTTGAGTTATTTTGCCAATAACTTGTCTGAATATATGAAATCACGATGAGTTCTAAAATATATAGTATAGGGACAACTTTGATGAGCATTACATTATGTATCATGCGGTTAAACAGAAGAGGGAATATCCATGCGATAACCATAAATAATCCTATATTGGGTATATATGTCCATCGATCAGCCATTTCTGGCCATAGACCAGCTTGGATAATCCCGCTTACTGGTATAAGAGTACCGAAAAACCAAAAAACACCGAAAGGTATAATCCATAATCGTTTAATCATCAGAAAGGAATACAAAAGGATAGATGTAATAATAAAACCTGAGCCAATTATTTGCCATAAAGGTATAGTTTGAGGAAAAGGATAGAATACTGATAAATTATGTGGAAAAAGTGTATTCACAATATATTTAACATACGTAACCAATAGATTGGAGATACGTAAAGACATCGGAATTAACTGGAATGGAATTGTTACCTGCACTAAAGAGACTGAAGTTATTTTAACAGAGATTAAAGAAAAAAGAAAAAAGGGCAATTTTTCAATAACAATTAGAGATATCTGCTTTATGTTTATTTCTTTTATACGCGATAGAGGCCAATAATCGAGCATCAGTAGAACACAGGGTAGGGTAACGATAAATGATTTACATAATAGTCCAAGACAATAAATAAATAAAACAATCAGGTAATGTAGCGTATTTTTATGTTGCACATAACGAAGATAGAAGAGAAGACTCAACAACCAACATGTAGTACACAAAAGATTTTTTCTTTCTGCGATCCATGCTACGGTCTCGACATTTAAAGGATGAACTGCAAAAAGTAATACAACAAAACCACTTTGCCAAAACTGTCCTGTAATTTGATTCAGAAAGATAAATAATAGAATTGCATTAATGCAGTGCAACACAACATTCATAATATGCATGGCAGGAGCATTAGTACCAAACAATTCACAATCGAGCATATGTGAGAGGGTGGTTAGCGGATGCCAGTAAACATAATCTTTTTTAGCGATTTGAAAAGCCTCTATCAAACCTCGATAAGTTAATCCTTGTTTAACAATAGCATTCTCTTTCACATATTGGTGGTCATCCCACACAAAATCAAATTTCCTAACTTGTCCATAAATAATTGTAATACAGAGGATTAGAAGTATATAAAAAAAAAGATGAGATAATATGCGTTTTTTTTGAGTTAGAGTTAGTTGTGTAATGATAAATTCATTAAATCTATTCATGGCGTTCCAATTGATTCTGAATAGCCTCAAAAAGCCTTGTTGGATTAATCGGTTTAGATACATAATCCTGCATACCAGACTGGATACACTTCTCTTTGTATCCTTTCATCGCATGCGCTGTCATAGCAATAATGGGAATATCTGGATTCCGGATTTTTGAATTTGGATCCCGGATAATCTGTGTAGCTTGAAAACCATCCATTTCTGGCATCTGAACATCCATCAGCACGAGATCATAATACATCATTTTTAATATATCTATCGCTTCTTTTCCGTTGCCAACAGCATCCACATGATATCCATGTTTTGATAAATAAATAATTGCGAGTTTCTGATTAACAGGGTTATCTTCAACAAGAAGAATTCGTTTTTTCTCATAAGATTGCGAAGTTATTCCTGTACATGCTAATTCTTTATCATCCGATTGGCATTCGTCTAACACTGTAACAAGACACTGAAACAACTGGTCACGTTTTACGGGTTTGGTTAAATAAGCAGAAAATCCAAGTTCAAGAAATCGGGTTGCATCTCCTCGAAGCCCGCGTGAAGATAACATAATCAAAGGTATATTTTTTAAGTCAGGATCATTTTTTATATGTTTTCCTATCATTTCACCATCCATTTTAGGCATCATAAAATCAATAATGGCAATATCATAGGGTTTATGTGAACGAGCTGCTTTATGGATGAGTTCTAAGGCTTGTTCAGGATCAATAACACTATCATATATACATCCAAATGATTTTAAATATCGGGATACTATTTCCAAGTTCAGTGGAATATCATCAAGTATTAACACACGTTTACCCATTAAACTTTCCGGCAATACTGAAACTTGTTTTTTCAACTGTTTTTCAAATACAGCCGTAAATAAAAAAGTACTTCCTTGGCCTTTTTCACTTTCAATACCAATGGATCCACCCATCATTTCAATTAGTTTTTTCGAGATTGCCAGTCCTAATCCTGTGCCTCCATATTTTCGAGTTGTTGAAGCATCAACTTGTGAAAAAGACTTAAACAACCGTTCCTGCTCTTTTAAAGAAATCCCAATACCCGTATCTTTTACTGAAAAATTCAATGTTACATGAGTTTCGTTCTGCTCAACCCTAGATACCCGGATTATGACTTGCCCATTTTCTGTAAATTTTATTGCATTACCTGTAAGATTAACAAGAATTTGTCTGAGCCTGCCCGCATCTCCTCTAAGATAATCCGGTACATCTTCATAAATCAGGCAAGCCAATTCGTTCCCTTTTTCTTCTGCTTTTATTGATAATAGATCGGTTACATCTTCGACCGTGGTTCTTAAATTAAAATCCAAAATTTCAAAATCAAGTTTTCCTGCTTCAATTTTTGAATAATCTAAAATATCGTTAATAATGGTCAATAAAGAATCGGCGCTAGATCGGACAATCTGAGCATATTCCATTTGTTCTGCATTCAATTGCGTATCTATTAATATTCCAGACATCCCAATAATACCATTCATTGGTGTTCGGATTTCATGGCTCATATGTGCTAAAAATTCACTTTTTGCCTTGTTTGCGGCTTCAGCTTCCAAAAATTTTCGCATTAATTCAATTCGGTTTAAAATCCCATTTACACGAAGCAGCAATTCTTCACCAATAATAGGTTTGGCAAGATAATCATCAGCTCCTAGTCCAAGCCCGTAGAGGCGGTCTTCCTGAGATGCACGAGCCGTGATGATGATTACAGGTAAATTGTTTAACTCTGGATCCTGTCGAATCGTTTTTAACACATCCTCGCCTGAAAATTCAGGCATCATTAAATCAAGCAATAGCAAATTTGGCCGGTTCTCACGAATTTTAATCAATGCGTCACGCCCTCCATAAGATTCGCGAACGTGATATCCTTTGGAGCGTAAAAGTACTGAGATTATTTCCACATTAATTTCCATGTCATCCACAACAAGAATACTGTACTGATCTTGTTCTAGTAGTGTATGGTTTTCTGGAAGTGTTTTTAATTCCGAAAAATTTTGTTTCGATATGTCAGTCAAGGCTTGAGATGCTGGAATAATTTCTTGAATAGGAGGCTGGTTAAAGCTATCTACTATTTTCTGTGCAGGAAGCGTAACCGTAAATGTTGTCCCAATTTCTGGAGTTGACTCCACAGTAATGCTACCTTTCATTAACTCCACAATATTTTTAACCATAGACAAACCTAGGCCTGTACCTTCATAAGACCGTCGTGAATCTTCTTCTACTTGACGGAATTCTTCAAATATTTTTCCAATATAACTCTCTGGAATACCTATACCTGTATCTGAAACCTGAAATACAATCACTTCTGATGATGCATGTTTAAAAACGAATTGAACATGATTATCTTTACCTTCTTTGCTAAATTTGAATGCATTTCCCAAAAGATTTCGTAATATACTGATGAGTTTTTCACGATCGCTTATAAAAATAACATCTGAACCTTCATTCCATGATGTCTTTAACTCAAAAAAACGATTCGGTTTTTGCAGCATTAAGCCTTGGGCAAGCATAGCACAGTCAGATACAAGCGCATTCAGCGATATTTCTGTATTGTTAAGCTGTAATTCACCGCGTTTTGCTTTGGCTAAATCCAAAATTGTATTGACCTGAACTTTAAGTGATTCAGATAAATGCTTGATTTTTTGAATTTGCGAGATGACTTGTTCAGAAACCGGACCAAAACCACCATTGATAATCAGGTCTGAAAAGCCAATTATTCCATTTAACGGTGTTCGCAATTCATGAGAGGTATTGTGAAAAAAAGCAGTTCTTGCTTTTTCCTGCTCTATCAATTTTTTATAAGCAGCATCCAAGTCAATATTTAGACGTTCTGATTGCCGATGCACAAAGGCAAACCGTTTGGCCAATATTGCGCTTTGGAAAAAAATAAAAAAGGTCAGACCGTATATTGTAAGATAGATTGTGTTGTGAATAATATTTAGGACGAATAAAAAATCATTTATAATTGTGATAAAAAAAATGACAAATCCTATTAAAGACAACACCGCACCGGTTCGTGAATGAATGATTGCCCGGATTAAGCAGAAAATAACATAGATACAAATAACAGATGACATCAGAGTAAAAGGTAATAATAAATGGCTATACACATTAGCGGGCTGAAATAACGTAACGCCGCAAAACACAATAGTTAGCCACCACATCAGCCATTTCACTTTATACGAAAATTCTTTAGAAAATACACACTGGATAAAATGGTAAAATAATACTGTGGTCATCAAGAACGCTGTGAATTCAAACGTGTACAACACTTCAAATGTCAGGGTACTCGGCTGTTGAAAAAATTCATTTACAATTTTATTATTAAAGAGAAAAAGAATACTCATATCAAAACAGAACAGACCAAACATGACACTCGCTTTATCTTCCCTGCGAACTGCGTAAAGTCCGAGATGGTACAATCCCATAATAATAAGCACACCAATAATAAAAAATGAGTTGCGATTGGTTTGTGTGTCAAGCAGATCGATATCGTTTTCATCTCCAATACATACTGGCATCCATAAGCCGCCATTTTTGTAATGGAAATTGGATACATAGAGAATTATTGTGTAATCCTGTTGAGCTGGTAAATAAACAAGATGGTTTTTTTTGGGCAGATATTGTGGAATCGCTTCTGTTGAAATGGGTGCGATTTGACCGTTTTGTAAAAGCGGTTTTAAGCCATCAAGAGGTTCGGCATTACTGGGTATCCAGTAAAGCTCATATGCAGTTGCCGCATATTGCATTTTTAATACAAGCGATTCAGGCTGTTTACAGGTAATACCCTTAATATTTAATACATAGGTGGCAAAACCATGAGCAGGCAATACATGATCAGGTTTAGAAGCGTCAATTGGATATCCATCCCATACACCGGGTACATAGATATAATGAGCTGTATTTGCTGAAGAAATTTTTTGGAGTTCATTTATGGGTATGAATTGTCCCCAATAAAATGCCCATTCACCTTGAAGATTTACGATACCATCTTTGGAAAAATCCCAATAGGTTAGATCAATACATCCATTACGAACAGTAGGTTTTGATTTTTCAGAAGACACACATCCTGAAAAAAGAAATAAACAACTATAAGCGATCAAAAGCAATGCAAAAATTGGTCTATTCAACACGATATCATATACCTTGTGTTGTTTCTGGGAACAGCTTGGATTGAATAATCCCTGCTTTAAAAAAAAAAAAAA
>PDZT01000242.1 GCA_002753105.1 Deltaproteobacteria bacterium YD0425bin50
TCTGCCCATTTTCAATTGATCAAATCCTTGATAGTGAATTTTGGCCTGATTAAAAAAATCTCCATCCGATATTTCTTGAAAAAGGTTTTTTCTGTGCTATATTAATACTTAATGCTAAACAGTAAGACCAAAAAAACAATGGTAATACATTTAAGTTAACACTAATTTGAAGGAGGTTTTTATGCAAACAGATTATTTTCGAAGTGAATCTCAAGAACTGGTACGCGTAAATGATTTTATTCGCAGTGTGTATGGATGGATGGCTGGGGGGCTTGCAGTAACTGCGGTTATCGCTTATGTTTTTTCTCAAAGCATACGGCTGTCACCGGGAATATTTTTTATTTTAATGCTTGCTGAACTGGGATTAGTCTTTTTTCTTAGCGCTAAAATTCAGGCAATTCAGGCAAGTACAGCAACCGCTTTATTTATGGTGTATTCAGCATTAAATGGCGTAACGTTATCTTCAATTCTCGTTTTTTATACAGGCCAATCCATTGCATCCACTTTTTTTGTGTGTGCAGCGACGTTTCTTGGGTGCAGCGTTTACGGCATGGCAACCAAAAAAGATTTGACATCTGTAGGCAGCTTTATGTTTATGGGATTGATCGGCATTATTATTGCCTCACTGGTCAATATTTTTGTAAGAAGTTCAGCTATGGAAATGATCATTTCCTACATTGGCGTATTTGTTTTCGTAGGACTTACGGCGTATGATACGCAAAAATTAAAGATGATGGCGATTACCCAACCTATGGATATTGGACATGATGTTGTGAGAAAAGGCGCAATTATTGGCGCTCTGACATTATATCTTGATTTTATCAATCTATTTCTAATGTTGCTTCGCATTATGGGAGTTGCAGGAGATCGGGACTAAACTAACCTTGTGCAAAAAAATCCCTCTCTGCTCTAATCAAAACAGTTTCGTTACGGAGCTTGAATGCTTCGTAACGAAAAATATGTTTAAACATATCAACCACCCGAAGAGAAAAGCAAGAAGTTGAGTTAATTCAAAGCTCGTGGATTCATTAATCATTCATAAAACTGCACTCATTATTCTACATTATGGCAATCCTTGCCTCACCTACAATTGCATAGATTCTATTCAGTCCTCTCATGGTGGATTCTATCCAGTCATTATTCTGATTGATAACGATCCTGAAAACAGATTTCATCTCAGCATGTTAAAAAAAAATCATCATCTGATCTATTTGAAACAGCCTAAAAATTTAGGTTTTGCTGTTGGTGTAAACTTAGGTATTCAAAAAGCCATTGAGTTGGATAAATCAATTTTTTTGCTTATAAATAACGATGTTATTGTATCGCCTGATACAATTTTTCGTTTAGTGTCGTTATGTAAACATCACAAATGTATTGCAGGTGGAATTGAATATGCCTTTGATGCAAAAGGTGTAAAGACATCAGAAATTATTTTTGCCGGAGGTGATCTGGTCTGGCGGGAACTTCCACTAAAACTTAGAAAAACAGCATTGTCCCCTACCCTTCCCTATGCAACTCAATTTGTACGAGGCTCTTGTATGGCCGTTCCTGTGGAGATTATCCATCGTATTGGTCTGTTTACATCTGAATTATGGGCTTATGGGGAAGATGTTGACTTTTGCATTCGTGCAGCACAGGCAGGCTATCAGTTGATGATTGATCCAAACGCACATCTTTGGCACAAAGTATCTGCCAGTGTTGATTCTTGGCTTAGAAATTATCTCATGGCACGAAATAATCTGTATTTAATCAAAAAATACGCAACCGGAACAGATTTTTATCGTGCCTTTCTGTTGTCTTTTGTATCTGCATGTATCAGTGTTTTCAGACCTGATCGATTTGGAAAATTCAGGGGTTTTATTGCAGGACTTGACTTTTTTGTTTCACCAAAAGGGTCATCAGAATAGTCAATGCCGTTTGTACACTAAGAAGTTTCAAAGAAATAGATAAATCAAACCTATCGCTGTGGTTTAGAGCAAAAGAAAACAGGCTAAAAATCATAGTATTACTGACCAATAGATAGGGTAACGCATGGGTAAGCAGCTTTTCAGTAAATAAAATCAAATGAAATACTTGCAGAATTCCAATTAAACTCGCGCCTAATAACAGATACTTGATTTCTGTGTTGAATGGTGACAGTTTTACTGAAATATACGTAAACAAAGTTAAATCTGGAAACCACTGAAATATGAACATATCCAGAATGAGTAGAGCAAGTATGCCATAGTGAATATGACGAATCAGGATAGACCGTGTATTTTGGTTTGAATGAGAAGACAAATAAGGTAACAAAATCACTAATAGTGCATTGGCTGGAATAAGTAAAAATTCCAACCCACGCACCGCAACGCCATACAGGGCTGCCTGTTTTGAATTGATGATTTTCAGCCAAAACAAAGGCTGATAAAATAAGAGATATGTGCCTGTCCATGCCAACCCAACAGCAGCCGATTCTTTGAGCACATTATAGCACCCTACCCTTTCAAACTTAAAAAAATGGCTTAGACGCTGTATTCCCAATTCATTCCAAAGTGTATAAATAATGACAAGGGTTCCTATAAAATGAATGAGAATCACACAAAAAATGCTATGATAAAATGTGAGTACAAACCATGTGGGTATCACAGTTGTCATTCGCATGATCATCAGACAAAGCGATACTTTTTCTGCCTTATTCTGTCCCGCCATCAATGCTGATAAGCTATTCATCATGCTTCTCAGACCAACAATGACAATTGTCGAGACAATCACATAAATTGCAACTGGTTTAAACAGACAAAAAAAAAGTATTCCTATACAACTCACTATTGCCCATGAAAGGCCTTTAACAAATTGAACATTGGCAAGCACTAAAGGTAAGATACCTTGCTTAGCACTTTCTTTAATTAAAATAGGATTTAGACCAAAATCTACGGCCATTTCGCCTAAAGTCCATGTTACCGTTAAGGTCAGGTATGTTCCCATCAGTTCAAGTGTACAGGTTCTTGACAACATTACAATAAAGCCTACTTGTAATAGTTGGTCTGTAATATTGAGTATGCTTACCCCCCCTACCCTTGCCCAGAAAATTTTATACATTATGCATTACAAATTTTGGCGTTGATCATTCACTGATAGGTTCTTCATAAGTACAGTCTTTATGAATACAAGCTAAAAATTGACCTTTTTTACGAGTTGATTTTTCTACCATAAAACTCGCCTCACAAACAGGACACGGTTTATTCACAGGCTTATCCCAAATTGCAAAAGTACATTTTGGATATGCATTACATCCGTAAAAAAGTTTACCTAATTTGGTTTTTTTCGTTACAATATCACCCTCGCATCCGGGTTCCGGACATTTCATCTGAATGGATGTGTTATTAGAAGATGCTGTTTGCAAAGATTGTGTATATTTACATTCAGGATATCCAGAACATGCTAGAAATTCTCCAAATTTTCCCTGTTTGATCACCATAGGTTTTCCGCAAACAGTGCATACACTATTTTTGATTTCTGGTGATACGTTATTCACCAAGGGATGAATATTGCCTTTTTCATCTCTATTATAATTGCTAGAAAAAACGCACTTAGGATAATTGCTGCAGGACAGAAATGGGCCATTTTTACCTATTTTGATATTGAGTTTGTGGGTCTGACATTCTGGGCAATCGATATCTGTTTGAATTCCATCACGTTTAATGCTGATCATTTCTTGTTTTGCAACTTCAAGTTGTTCCTTAAAGGGATGATAAAATTGATTGAGAATATCTAATGTTTTCTTTTCCGAGGTTTCAATTTGATCAAGGTCGGTTTCCATTTGTGCGGTAAATTGTATATCTAAAATTTTTGGAAAATTAGCCAGTAATAAACTGTTGACAATAAATCCCAATTCAGTGGGTTTAAAAATTTTGTTTTCAAGTTTCACATAATTTTTTTCCTGAATTGTTGATAAAATCGTTGCATATGTACTTGGCCTGCCGATTCCATTTTCTTCGAGTTCCTTGACAAGTGATGCTTCTGTAAATCGTGGCGGTGCCTGTGTAAAATGTTGAGTCGGCGTAATTTTTATTTGTTCAAGTATCATGTGTTCCGACAAGTCTGGTAAACTTTGTTTTGCTTCTTCGTCATCTTCTTTTTCTTCATCTGTTCGATACAATACCATAAAGCCTTGGAATTGAATTGTAGAGCCTGTAACAGAAAATAAATACTCATTCGCCTGAATCGTAATGGTTTTTTGATTGATAATCGCTTGCTGCATCTGAGATGCAACAAATCGTTTCCAAATCAGGTTATATAACTGGTACTGCTCATCAGTAAGATAGGATTTAATTTGGTCAGGCGTATAATAAACCGATGTTGGCCGAATCGCTTCATGAGCATCCTGAACCTTTTTTTTGTTTTTAAAAAACCGAGGGGACTGCATCGCATATTCTGCTCCCATATGTTGCTGAATATAGGTAATGGCTTCAACCGCAGCATCATTTGCAATACGGGTTGAATCCGTTCGCATATAGGTAATTAATCCAACAGGCTCCCCAGGACCCAGTTCAATACCTTCATACAACTGCTGTGCAATAATCATTGTTTTTTTGGCAGAAAATTTTAATCGTCTGATAGCTTCTTGCTGAAGCTTACTTGTAATATAGGGTGGTTGCGGATTTCGTTTAATGGTTTTTTGAATTATTTTTTCAACAGTAAACTTAGCCTGTTGCAATTCACTAACAATTTCAGTGGCAATGGCTTCATTGGGGATATCAATAGCTTTTTGATTTTTTTTGGTTAAATTTGCAGAAAATGGAGGTGGCGTTTCACCTTGTAATACAGCGCCTATTTTCCAATATTCAGTTGTCTCAAATGCTTGAATTTCAGATTCTCTTTCACAAATAATACGAACCGCAACAGATTGAACTCGTCCAGCACTCAAACCGCGTTGAACTTTTTGCCACAGTAGTGGCGATATTTGATACCCTACAAGTCTGTCTAATAATCTTCGGGCTTGTTGAGCATCATATTTATGGCGATTTAAGGATGAAGGGGATCCTATAGCTTCAGAAATGGCTTTTGGGGTTAATTCATGAAACAGTACCCGATAAAATCGTCTTCCTTTTTTCTTTAATATTTCAGCCGTGTGAAATGCGATTGCTTCACCTTCACGGTCGGGGTCTGGCGCGAGATATATATCTGTAGCATCCTCAGCAGCTTTTTTTAAGTCTTTGATTATTTTTTGTTTTCCTTTAATCTGAATATAATCAGGTTTAAATTCGTCTTCAATATCAATCCCTATTTTATTTTCAGGTAAATCCATAAGATGCCCCATGGTTGCACTTACCTGATAAGGTTGACCAAGATATTTTTTTATTGTTTTTACTTTTGTAGGAGATTCTACGATAACCAAAGATTTTGACACGATACAGCCTCTTTAATATTAAACATTTTTCCGGGAGTTTGAACTATTAGACCTTGTAATTCCAATTTTAACAAAATACCTGCAAGAGTCCCTGAAGCAATCTGGACTTTTCTATAGATATCATCAATATGTAATGGGTAAGGTTCCATGGCTTTAATTACTTGCAGCTCGATATCAGAGAATTGAGATAACTGAGCATCAGACAGGCGAGTGGATTCTTTTGGTGTTGGCCGGGATTCAGAATTGGCTAAAAGATGATTTAATTCATCAATCACATCTTGTGATTTTTCAACAAGTTTAGCACCTTGTTTGATTAACATGTGGGTGCCTTTGCTTTTTGGAGAAAAAATATTACCCGGGACGGCAAATACTTCGCGACCTTGTTCAAGAGCAAGCATTGCGGTAATCAATGCTCCACTTTTTTGAGCGGCTTCCACAACAATAGTGCCATAAGACAAACCAGAAACAATACGGTTTCTTAAGGGAAAATGATAGGGTTCCGGAGGAGCCAACACTGGAAATTCAGAAATGACAGCACCATGTTCAGCAATTTGATGATACAGGGATTCATTTTCCTGAGGATAGATGCAATTTAGCCCGCACCCTAATACAGCGATAGTTTCCCCATGAGCAGATATGGCAGCCCGATGTGCTGATGAATCAATACCGCGAGCCATACCGCTGACAATTACAAAAGGATATTTTACCAAGTCAGCTACAAGACTTTTACTAACATTCAACCCATACGAAGTTGGCCCCCTTGTTCCCACTACAGATATTTTTTGAGATAAAGGTGACAAATTTCCATATACATATA
>PDZT01000243.1 GCA_002753105.1 Deltaproteobacteria bacterium YD0425bin50
CCTGATTAAATTCCACCATGTTTGAACGGTGGTGCAACATGGAATTATAGCCATGATCGACATCTTCAAAAAATCAATGATGATGATTCACGCTAATTTTTCCGATTTGCCAATAAGTGCCATCAGTTCTTCCACAGTAATTTTCATCTGTTCAGCTTGAGCATTCATCTCCTCAGAGGCACTTGCAGACTCTTCGGCATTGGCAGCGTTTTGCTGAGTCACTTTATCCATTTCAGAAACAGCTTTGTTCACTTGCTCAATACCACTGGCTTGTTCATTGGAAGCTGAAGCAATCTCTCCAACCAACTCGCCAACCTTTTTAACACTTGTTAAGACTTCATTAAAAGCTTCGTTAGTTTGTGTAACCAAGTTAGAACCATCCTTTATTTTTTTAATGGTTCCTTCGATTAAACCGGAAGTATTTTTAGCTGCTTCTGCTGCTCGCATGGCAAGATTTCTAACCTCATCAGCTACTACTGCAAAACCAGCTCCTACTTCACCAGCGCGAGCTGCTTCTACTGCTGCATTTAATGCCAACAGGTTTGTTTGAAATGCTATTTCGTCAATGGTTTTAATGATCTTTGATGTCTGCTCACTGGCCTTGGTTATGTCTTCCATCGAATTGGTCAGAGCAATCATAGATTGATTGGCCTGATTGACAATTTGATTGGTTTCTTTCATTAATTTATTTGCCTGTGCTGCATTATCCGCATTTTGTTTGGTCATTGAAGACATTTGTTCCAATGAACTGGATGTTTCTTCCAAAGATGCAGCTTGTTCAGAAGTCCCTTCAGCAAGTGACTGGCTTGATGATGAAACTTGACTGGATGCTGACGCCACCTGATCCGCTGCTTCATCCATTTGATTGGAAACGCTTTGGAGTATGATAATAATTCCTTTTGAAATGAAATACGCCAAAAATATGCCGACAATAACAGACACGATACCGATAATGGTAACATTGCGCTTTGTCGATTGAGCTGAATGCAGCATAGACTCATCTGTAAGAATATTTTTTTTAGCTTCATTCCTGATTTTATATAAAATATCTTGAACCTCATGAAGACTAGGAATAGTCTGTTTTACATATATCTCTTTTGATTTTTCTATACCGTTAAGCTCGTGAATCGCCTCTTCATGCAACTTCTCCAAAAGTTCTAGTGTCTCGTGTAAAGCAGGAAGTGTTTTTTCATCGAATATTTTTTTTGCTTCCGATTTATCACTACCGATATGTTTTTTAATATCTTCTGCAGATTCATGCAGTTTTTTATGCTTTACCAACATTTCATTCCAATATTGTCTGAACTCTATATCTCCGTTCTCATAAGCCAATTTTGCTTCATCTGTGTTCAGCCATTCGCCAAGGGCACACTTGGTATGATCGGTTTGTACATCAAGTGAATCTATATTATTCAAAAATGCATCCCTGATTTTAGATGCCCATTTCAAATGGTCAACTTCACGTTGAATAAGAAACGTAGGTAGTTTAATATTGGCTTGTTTAAAAACTTTTTTAATATGAATAGCTGTCTCATGAAGTTTGTGATGTGGTTCTTCAATTTGCTTGAAAAGCGGTGTAAGAGTTGGTACTAACAGTTCCGCCTGTTTACGACCTTCACCATAAAACCATTCTCCGAATCCGCATTTATGATCATCAGTTTGAACTTCCAAACTTTTAACGCTCTCATCTGTTAAACAGGTATTGACATCTTCAGTCCACTTGAGATGGTCAACTTCTTTTTGCGCCAGCATACCATCCAGCTTGTTTCCATCAATTACTTCTTTAGCGTTGTGCACAATACCGCTGACACCGGTAAACGTGAGTGTGCATACTGCTGTCAGCAAAACAAGAATTACAATAAAACCGGTTGCTATTTTTTTGCCAATGGTCATTTCTATCCCCCACTTTTATCGTTTAGTATTGTCATGTATCGCAGAAACAATTTTCCTTGATGATTCCGTGTTGATCATCGCACCAGCGTTCAAACATGGTGGAATTTAATCAGGAATATAATTTTCAAAAAACGGTGGTAACTTTTTGAACAGACCATCTTTGTCAAAGAACTTTCTATGTTTTTTAGAATAATAACTGATGGCTTGTAAATACCTTTCTGTAACCTGTATCTTTTCTTCGATGGTCATCGATTCGTATTTCGGTAATAATTGTTCACGCTTTTTATTCTGAATGGCTTTTGCTTTGTCTCGTTTTTCTTCATTTTCCTGACGCAATCTATTTTCTTTGTCTATAGCCTGTTGCCTTTCGATTTCCTGATCCTTGAGAAATTTTTCTTGAGAAGTAGCGTAATAGTTTTCTTCGATCGCTTTGACAATGAAGGCGGTTATATTCTTTACTTTATTTGAGTTATTTTTAGCATAATCAAGGTTTTGCTTAATTTGTTCAGCAGGGTAAGTCTTCATGATGAGCATAGCTTTAGCTTTTGACACCTTGAGGCTCAGGAGAAGATTTAAGAGGTCTTGGTTTTGTGCAGGTGGTTCAGGTGGTTGAGATTGAGATTGAGATATATCTTCCTGATTAGCTTCAGAAGCGTCCTGATTATTTGGTTGATCTGTTCGTTCTATTTTGTTTTCTTTGGTGGGTTTCAGAATAATGAATTTAATCTTGTCAACTTTGCGGCTTAATTTGATTTCTTCATAGTCAAAACTAAGATCAAGATTGCCTTGTTCAGCTTTAGTCTGTAATTCTTTTTTGGCAGGTTCTAAAATTTTCTGTTTAAAATTAGCAAATAATACATATTCATTACCAGATATTCCTAAAATTTCTCTTAGTTCTTTTAATTCAAAAATTCGCCACCCAATTTTTTCATATTGTTTTAGTAGCTCATAAAAACGGATTGAATAAGAATGAGATAACTGAATTATATTTTGAAGATAATATTTAGTGAAACGCTCTTTTAATTGTAAAAGGTAAGGTTTAAGTTTGGGAGAAAATTCTAATTCAACATAACCTTCTCCTTGGAAATATTCTGCAGATGAAAGCCATCCTATTTGCAATTCTGATTTATCAGATTTAATGATTAAATCTCTTTTTCTTAGTTGTTTTGTTATTTCTTTAATTTCATTATATTTAGAATGCCCAGTAATTTTAATAAGATTTATGAACTCATTTATATCGATTTTAATAGGCTTAAAATCTTCATCATTTGGTTGAATCATTGAAGCCATAAATAAAATAATTCGTTGTTCTTGTAATGTAAGTTTATATGAAGCTTCAATTAAAGAATTTGATTTTACAATTAAACTGGTATTAAAATTTTTTTTTGACATAATTAACTTTATTAACTATAACTATATTTGTCAAGGTTATAGTTCACCCTGAAAAGGTTATAGTTCACCCTGAAAAGGTTATAGTTCACCCTGAAAAGGTTATAGTTCACCCTGAAAAGGTTATAGTTCACCCTGAAAAGGTTATAGTTAGCGTAGGCGTACTGAGGAAATAAGCGCTTCTCCACACTCCGAAAACATTAAAAACATTTTAAAATCTTTACAACAACAAGCCCCGAAGAAAAATTACGTTAAAAAACCTCAATCATGTTGTTGTAGGAAAATTAAAATTTAAAAAAAATAATAGTCATCTTGAAAGATGACTTCAGATATCATGCCCAAAAATATTTTAAAATGTCATAAATCATATTAAATTAGTCATGTTTATTGTTTAAAGTTGTATAACATTGACAAAATATATATAACCTACTTATATAAATAAGTTCTTTGAAAAGGTATTGGGTTGCATAGCCAAAGTCATTTCAATAGGTTTATGGTGAGGACAGATGGGTTTCCGTTGGCTTCATTGGTGTTCGGCTTCATGTTCTTGTGCATACAGAACTATTGATGAGTTTAGAGCGTTAACAGGCCACAGATAATTTTAAAATTAAGTAGAGGGATTATGAATGAAATAAATGAAATATTAGATAAAGTAATGTCGATTTATAATGAGACCGACCTAAGTTTATTAGAAAAACATGATTTTTTAAATAAAATAACCATTATGATTTCAAAGGATATACGAAAAACGATATGTAATGATCTTACTGAATCTGTTTTAAATCAAATTGAAAAACAAATCGGAAATATAAAGAATAAAATCAATCAAAAAAAATCAAGAAAGCAACAGGTCGCTATTTCTCCTCCTCCGTCTCTTCCACAATCTCTTCCACAATCTATAGATGTTCCACAATCTATAGATGACACAGATAAAAAAAATGAAGTCATTCAACATATAGACAGTAATATAATCAACGAGATACAAACTTCTGAAACAGAAAAACATGTTATAAACCAAGAAAAAATAGTAATGGAATATGACACGCAGCAGCCGACCAAAGATCAGTTAGATAACTTTATATTGAAGCTTATTGGACAGGGTAAAGGCGTAAAAGAGATTCAAGATATTCTTAATAAGAAAGGGTATAAAACGGTTAGCGGTAAGTCATGGGGGTATCATAATATTTATGGGTATATAACAGAACTCAAAAAAAAAAAAGCTGTCAAGAGGTAGAGGCTTTTTCATATGACTTGGTGCTATTTTTAGACGTAATATTCAATGTTTTTAATGAGTTAAATACTAATTTAAGTATCAAGTCATGGTCATTATCAAAGTCGGGTAATCCATACAATGCAAATTTTTCTGCCTCGGTTAACACCGTTAATCTTTCATTTTTAGTCATACCTTTTTTATTTCGATTGTATATGCATAAACGAGCGTTTTTATATCACCAAAATGTTTATACGAAATAGCTTGAAAAATATATACATATTGTATTATTTTACGCTTATTTCAAGGTTAAAATACAACAGGCAGATTGAATGGGAAAAATCGTCGCATATTTAAGGGCTTCTACTAATAAACAGGACTTAAGTCACCAGAAGCTAGAAATTTTGGAGTTTGCTCGACAAAAGGGATTACACGTTGATGAGTATATCGAAATCACAATCTCGTCACGTAAAACCAAAAAACAACGCCGAATCGACGAACTTGTACAAAAGCTCAATGAAACAGATATGCTGATTGTTACAGAACTCAGTCGTCTCGGTCGCAGTACAGCCGAAGTTATTGCTATGGTAAATGCTTTAGTCGAACGGAATATTCGACTTATTATGATCAAGCAAAACTTGGATATTTACCGCAACGATATGAATTCTAAGATTATGATCACGCTGTTTTCCTTATTCGCAGAACTGGAGAGGGATTTAATCAGTCTGCGTACAAAAGAAGCTCTGGCATCCAAAAAATCGCAGGGTAAATTATTAGGAAAACCGAAAGGAACTTTACAGAAAAGTAAGTTTGATAATGATTTGGAACGGATTAAAGAATTGCTGGGCTACGGACTTTCTGTTCGAAAAATAGCTAAACTACTCGGATATTCTAACCATATTACGTTAAACACTTACATTAATAAACGTAGTTTACATTGTGTAGAAAAGCATTAAAAATATCAAAATTTTTGTTGATTTATGGTTATTTTAATGATAAAAAAAGTTTACTTTTTTTATCCCATTCGGATCATCGGAAGTCCAAAGTTAGGCTAATCATAACGCTATGAAACATTTCGGTGATTTGTGCTTACAACCCCATCTTATGAAACAAATTCGTAACATCAGAACCAACAAAAGTTTCAATCAGTTATTCCTAACCCATGTTTTTCAGCCACCCACACGGGAATATCAATTTTTATAATCGTCCCATTTTCAAAGTATTCTAATTCTTCATAACTTTCTGGCCTTATCAAGGTTATCAGTGATTTCGGTATCCATATTTTTTTATCCCAATCAGATACTAAAATTGCCAACTCTGTTTGACTCTCAAACTCTATTGATATTATTATTTTTTTACTTTCTTTTGTTGTCATAAACTTTAACACCACGCTGATATATTTTAATTTTAATACATGTAAATACTCATTATTTAAACTTTTATGGCTAATAGGTTTACTGATATTTCTA
>PDZT01000244.1 GCA_002753105.1 Deltaproteobacteria bacterium YD0425bin50
GGGCTAAAAAATTCTTTATATCCATTACCCAGGGCGTTGCCCTGGGCTGGTATATTTGACCCCTTCGGGGTTTTGTATTTGTTTAAAAAAACTTATCATTCTTTTTGTCATATTTTGGGATTGCACCCGTAAAATCAAGCATTCTGGATTCCCACTTTCGTGGGAATGACAAAAAATGCAAAACTATAGAATATATAATCATGTGATTCCATGTTCCATGATGAACATGGAAAAAATCAAGAAAATCCGTAAATCAAGTGAATCAAGGTTCAGACAAAGTACCCAAAAAACATGAGGTTTAACATGCAATACCCGCTACCCGAACAAATTGGCGATCCGGATTTACTGGTTGGCAGAGAAAAAGACTTTAATGAATTCTGGTTATGGATCAACCGTATTCCCAAAAGGCTGTCAAAATCCCGCGTAATTTTAGCCCGACGAAAAGCAGGAAAAACAGCGTTTGTTCAGCGGATTTTTAACCAGCTCTGGACTGATAACGGTGATGTGATTCCGTTTTATTTTGCATTTACAGAAAATAAAATATGGTATCCGGATTTGGCAGTTCAATATTACGCAACATTTGCATCTCAGTATATTTCTTTTTTAGAACGAGATAAACATCTCGTTTCCAGCCCATTGAATTTGGAAGAAATTAAGCAATATGGTATTACTCATTCAATAAAACCGTTCGTTGGTGATGTGAATACCCTTATTGATTATAAGAACTGTGGAAGTCATGATTTAATGTGGAATATTGCTTCTCATGCACCTCATCGATTTGCCGCTTATTTTGATAAATGGTTTTTAGTCATCATTGATGAATTTCAATATATCAGCCAGTATGTTTATTTAGATCAGGAGCATACGAATCCTGAAAAAACGCTTGCCGGCAGTTTTCATAATTTATCTGAATCCAAAATTGCGCCAATGCTGGTTACGGGTTCTTATGTGGGCTGGATCATTGAAATCATGAGCAAATACTTAAAAGCGGGCCGGTTAAAACGCATTTTTATGTCTCCGTATTTAACCGAAGAAGAAGGCTTGCAGTCTGTATATAAATATGCGGAAGTCTATGGAGAGCCGATTACCAATGAAAGTGCGTTACAAATTAATAAGCTGTGCATGTCGGATCCGTTTTTTATTTCGTGTGTGATTCAAAGCCGGTATGATAGAAGAAATTTAACGACACAAGACGGCGTCATATCAGCCGTCAACTATGAAATTGCAAACCGCAATTCAGAATTGTCGTTAACGTGGGGCGAATACATTGAATTAACGTTGCAGCGAATTAATGATAACCATGCCAAAAGCATCGTGTTATTGATGAGTAAACATGCGGATCGGGACTGGACGCCAACACAACTCAAACAAGAATTGAACTTGCCGCTTTCTACTCAGGAAATTCATGAACGACTGCGAATATTAGCCAAAAGCGATTTGATTAAGGAAGGCGTTTCAGATATTGATTATCGAGGTCTTTTGGATGGAACCTTAAATTTGATTTTACGAAACCGTTTTGAAAAAGAAATCAGTTCATTTACGCCCGATCATCCAAAAGAATTTCATGAAGAACTTGAAAAATTAAAACGCGAGAAAAAATCGCTTCAGGGCAAGCTCAATTATCTGGTTGGTAAAGTTGCAGAATTTCAGTTGATGACCGAGTTCCGAACCCGAAAACGCTTTGCATTGTCTCTGTATTTTAAAGGCATCACCGATGATACCATCATGAATATTGTGCATACTGCTTTACGGTTTAAACTCCAGCGGATAGATGGCAAAGACATGGAAATTGATGTACTGGCAGAATCTGATTGCGGCAGGGTGATTTTGGTTGAAGTCAAAAAAACACAGGAAAAAACAGGTATTCTTCTTGTGAACTATTTTATTGAAAAAATCGAAGCATATCAGAATCAGTTTCCTGAAAAAAAAGTACTTCGCGCGTTTTTATCTGTTGGCGGATTTACAGAAGACGCATTGGCATATTGCCTCGAATGTCATATTGGAACTGCTGAACGGATCAATTTTTTTCAACAGGAATGACGTGATTGTATTGGTTTATCCCTGCCTTAACCGAACTGGTGACAGGGGATTATCCAAAACAGATACTGCCATTAGATAAAATTTAGGTATAATGTCTTCCCATTTAAAAATACATATTTACCCAAAGAAAAATTGTATTTGCCGGCTTAAACTGAACCCCCTGTGCGATGTTGAAACCTCCAAACTCTGTATCCCGCTGGCCATGATAAAGTGTGGCACCTGAAATACATTGAATCGATGATCGCACATCCCAGACCACTCGCGGTTGAAACAAAAAACTTGGATCAGAAAGATTCGTAATCATCGTCAAATGAAAATTAATCAACGGATGAAGTTCAACACGAAATTCAGTACCGAGATAATATTTAGACAGGGTAAACACTTCTCCGCGGATCAGTCTTTCTGAAAGCGCTGAATTAATTCCAGTTGAATACGAATTGTTTCCAAGACCATTATAATAATATTCCAACAGCGCATATATATTTTTATCCAATACCGTCCATGAATAATCGATATTCGCAACACATGAAACATAATTAGTTCGTTGAGCATCTTTATCCAATACAGTCCATGTCAAATCATACCGCCATACTGCATCACCACTATTCCCAACAACCCCAAAACCGCTGACATAATCCTTGAAGTGTTTTGCAAATAGCACATCAACTTCTGTATTTTTTTTTAAAACATGAAGTTTCCCAGCTAGTGAAGATGCGTTCCATGAAATATCATGAGTTTCGTCACGTCTGGGCACATAAAGTAGTTGAATATCACCAATGGTATTTATGGGAAACTGACCTGTTACCATGTCATCGCCTATTTTATAATCTCGTGAGATTTCCGTAGGTGAAAAGGGATTAAACAAGTCCATTGGATTAAAAATCAGCCCATTTCCTATGGTCAGGGCTTGTCTTCCAATACAAATGTTTCCCCATTCTGGCACTAAGGTTACCGCAACTCTATCGAGACGATGATACAGGGTATGGTCATGTTGGTCTGTTATATAGTGGGTTAAATTCATGATACGATTTGCATCATGGGTTGTATGATATGTCCATAAATTCGGATTGATTGATTTTATACTGTTTTGGTTTTGTAGTGTATCTCCACGAGAACCTATTGCTTCATAATGGGTTTCTACATATCCCCAAGGGCAAAAAATCCATTTATGTTTTAATCGAAAATCAATTGATTGATCATTGAAGGTGTGTTCATCCAGTAATACGGATGAATCATCTGGCCATGATATCTGGCCCATAAGCCTTACATGTCCACCCCATTCCATTGAGTGAAGCGAACTTGCTGAAACAGATAAAAGAGTAAGAGTAAAAATAAGAAGAAGTGATGTCTTTTTTTTAAACATCATCAACTACAACGCCATCACGGAGGAGTATTTTACGGGAAGCATAATTCATCACCATTGGGTCATGGGTAGAAAAGACAAACGTTACATTTTTCTTTTCATTCATCTCTTTCATAAGCATCAATAATCCCTTTCCTGTTTCAGAATCAAGATTCGCCGTAGGCTCGTCTGCAAGCACAAGTGATGGATTAGAAACAATCGCTCTGGCAACAGCCACTCGCTGCTGCTGCCCTCCAGAAAGTTCATGAGGCCGCCGATGATACATTTCTGCAAGCCCGACTTCATCCAGTATCTTCATTGCCCGGCTACGTCGTTCTTTGGATGAGACACCTTGAAGCTGCATTACAAATTCTACATTTTCCAACGCAGACAGCACAGGAATCAGGTTATATGCCTGAAACACAAATCCAATTTTATACAACCGTAAATTCGCTAACTGAGAGGAACGCATGTTTTGATATTCATGGCCATCAACAATAATTGTTCCTGAATCTACAGTATCTAATCCGCCGATGATATTTAACAAGGTTGTTTTACCAGATCCAGAAGGCCCTGCAAGTGCAACAAAACCTCCAGAATGTATAGAAATTGTTACGCCTTTTAAGGCATGAATTTGAATTTTGCCTTGAGTATAGGTTTTATTGATGTCTGTAATTTGAATAAGCGCCATAGTTCTAATAATAACTCATCGCTTTCACTGGAGAAAATCTCGCAGCTTTAAGCGCAGGATAAAGGCTGATCACCATTCCAAGACCCCATACGGTTAAGTTGACAATCAACAGATCATCCCATCCAATATTCGGATAAATGATTCTGGACATGCCAACAAATTCAGCACCTTTGGCAAGGAAGGCGAGATCAATTCCTTTTTGGTTAAACACATAGACAGTAAGTACTGATAAAAAATTTCCAAGTCCCATGCCCATGACAAGAATTAAACAGGATTCGCAAAGCACTTGCCACAGTATGGAAACGGATTTCATTCCAAGTGCTTTGAGAAGTCCAAATTCCCGAATTCGTTCAAAAACAGCCATTAACATGGTATTTACAATTCCAAAGCCCATCGCAATAAATACAGCCATGTACCATAGCTGCATACTTTTATCAAACATCTTTAAGTACGCGCTTAATGCATGAAGCAATTCCCGCCATGTATGTACTTCATAACTTGATGAAAGCCTTGATTTTATTTGCGCTGCCATATCAGCAATAGCATGTCCTTTGGGAAGAATCAGTGCAATTTCAGAAATACCGCGATCTAATTGAAGCATTTTTTGGGCTTCTGGCAGGTTGATAAAAACAAAATTTTTTTCAGTATCTGCCATATCTGCTTTAAAAATGCCGACAATACGAAAAGCACGGGATGCGATTTCTTTTTGGGTATTCTGAGTCATCATAACGATTTTATTGCCAAGCCGGGTTTCAAATTTTTCTACTAAAGCTTTCCCCAAGATAATTCCATGCGTATCTTGTGAATCAAGAAATTTTCCTTCAATAATCGCTTTTTTTCCAATAAATGACACCTGTTCTTCTGATAACGGATCAATACCCACCAAGGTAACACCTGAAGAATGTCTTGCATTGCTTGCAATGGCATTGACTCGTACTCGAGCTGTCCATTTGGCATTTTGGGGTAGTAATTGGTCTAATATTGGCTTTAGTTCGCTTGGATCAGTGATGCTGTTTTCTACAACCGGATCGTTTCGATAGCCTTGATGATGGATTTGAATCTCACCAGTTAATGTTTTTATGGCTTGACGTACCATACCATCTGCAACGCCCCGCATTAAAGCGGCCATTGAAATCATGATCCAGATACCCATGACAATAGCAATAAAAATTACGGTAGTACGTCTTGGATTTCGCCAGATATTTCTCCATGCCAATTGAAAGTACATCATGGTTGATTCCTATGTATTTGTCATTGCCTGTACTGGAGTAAGACGTTTCAGTTTTATGGCGGGATATAAAGAAGAAACAATCGTAACGATGGTTACCATTGAAGGCCCAAGCAACAGAGTTAGCAGAGATAATTTAGGATATAATTTTCCTGCAATTCCATATTGTTTTAATAATTCGCCAGCTTCGCCAAGATCAATTCCATGATTCTGAAAATACAAAGTAATAACCGTACCAAGAAACATGCCGATACCTACGCCGATCAAGGTCATCAATACAGATTCATTTAAAATCAACCGGGTTAATCGAAGTGGCGATGTACCGATAGCCATCATGACGCCAAATTCTTTTTTTCGTTCAAAAATCGTCATTAAAAACGTATTTAAAATACTGAATGCAACGACAATGGTGAGCAAAAACCAAAAAATCATCCCGCTCATTAAATCCATTGAAATGGCTTGAGAAAGTCCGGGGATTAATTCATTCCAATCCAATGCCACAAGATTCGAATCAGACTTTAATGTCGAGAGTTCATGGGTGATTGTTTTTTTGATTGTGGAAACGCTAAGCAAGGATTTGGCAATGATAACCGCCTGATGAACCCCACCATTCATTGCATATACATCCTGAAAACACATCATAGGTATGTGTATCAAGGATCGGTCAAATTCGTCCTGACCTGCACGATAAATCCCTTTCACGTAAACAACTGTTGCAGCAATGGATCCATCCTGCCCTTGACCTAGCAGCGTAAGTTCATCTCCAATAGTTACCCGAAGATTTTTTGCCAACAGCTCTCCAATTAATGCCTGATCCGTGTCTTCTTGAGATAAATATTCCCCTTTTCGGATGAACGATTTTAATGAAGACACTGTTTTTTCTTTTTCCGGGTC
>PDZT01000245.1 GCA_002753105.1 Deltaproteobacteria bacterium YD0425bin50
AAACGACGAATGGGGTTAGAAGTAACATAATGATAATGTATGAATTAAGGAGAATGAGTTCATGAAAAAGATCGAAGCAATAATCAAACCTTTCAAGCTTGATGATGTAAAAGAGGCTCTTAACGGCATTGGTATTCATGGTATGACAATTACAGAAGTAAAAGGCTATGGAAGACAAAAAGGTCATAAAGAGATTTATCGTGGCGCAGAATATGTAGTTGATTTTATACCAAAAGTAAAAATTGAGATTGTTATCGAGTCTGAAAGAGCACAGCAAGTAGTAGAAACCATTCGAAAAACGGCTTGTACAGATAAAATTGGAGATGGAAAAATATTTGTTATTCCTATTGAAGAAGCCGTTCGTGTTCGGACGGGTGAACGAGGTAAAGATGCTTTATAAAGTCCAAAAAGTAAGGAGAGCCTTGGGGTTGCCGTCTAAACATTTTTATCAATATGTATCATCATTAACTTTATTTAAGGAGTAGAGTGAGTATGACAAAAGACGATGTATTAAAGATGGTAAAAGATCAAAATATTCGCGCAATTGACATTCGTTTTATGGATTTTCCAGGAATTTGGCAGCATTTTACAATTCCGAATTCAGAGTTAGATGAAAATAGTTTTGAAGAAGGTTTAGGATTTGATGGTTCTAGTATTCGTGGATGGCAACCTATCAATGCAAGTGATATGATGGTTGTTCCTGATCCATCTACCGCAAAAATTGATCCTTTTTTTGAAGAAACCACATTGGTTCTAATTGGAAATATCGTTGATCCTCTGACAAGAGAACCTTATAGTCGAGACCCACGTTATATTGCTCAAAAAGCTGAAGCCTATTTAAAACAAACCGGAATTGGAGATGTATCTTATTTTGGCCCTGAAGCAGAATTTTTTATTTTTGATAATGTCCGATTTGATTCACGAAGAAATTCTGCGTTTTATGAAGTGGATTCTATTGAAGGTATTTGGAACAGCGGCCGGGAAGAAAGTCCGAATTTAGGTTACAAACCTAGACATAAAGAAGGGTATTTTCCAGTTCCTCCAACAGATAAATACCAGGACATGCGTACAGAAATGATGTTAACATTGGAAGACCTCGGCATTGCCATTGAACGCCAGCATCATGAAGTCGCTACTGCGGGTCAGGCTGAAATTGACATGCGTTTTAAACCGCTTGTTGAAATGGCTGATCAACTCGTATGGTTTAAATATGTATTAAAAAATGTAGCTTATAAATATGACCATATTGTAACTTTTATGCCAAAACCGCTGTTTGAAGATAATGGCAGTGGAATGCACATTCACTCAAGTATCTGGAAAGACGCAAAACCCCTGTTCGCAGGAGACTCATATGCCGGACTTTCCCAGATGGCTCTGTATGCAGTTGGTGGAATACTAAAACACTGCAAAGCGCTATGTGCCATTACCAATCCAACGACCAATTCTTATAAACGCTTGGTACCGGGATTTGAAGCGCCTGTAAATTTAGCATATTCAAGTCGAAATCGAAGTGCATCCATACGAATCCCGATGTATTCGATGTCTCCTAAAGCAAAACGTATTGAATTCAGGACACCTGATCCGTCATGTAATGGATATATGGCTTTCGCTGCTATATTAATGGCCATGATTGATGGAATTCAGAACAAAATGAATCCCGGTGATCCATTAGATAAAAATATCTATGACTTACCCCCAGAAGAATTGGCACATATTCCTTCTGCACCTGCTTCATTACAGGAAGCTCTTGGAGAATTACAAAATGATCATGAATTTTTATTAAAAGGTGATGTGTTTACGCGAGATGTGATTGAAAAGTGGATTTCTTATAAAATGAACAGTGAAGTTATGGAAGTCTTCAGAAGACCGCATCCACATGAATTTTTCCTGTATTTTGATATATAAATTTTCAGATTTTCAATTTTCGATTTTCGATTTGTAATTTCCAAAAGCATTGGAGTTACATAATATGAGGATTTTTTTCTAAAGATACATGGGTTGTTAACTTATTTTATTATTTGTTGGAGATACTATGAGCCCGCAATACAAACCAAAAGTTACACTGTTTTATTGTATAAATTCAATCGATAAAGAAACGCTTAAACTGATTCATGCAAAAGTATCAGTAGAACTGACTACAGTTGAAATGGCATGTTCCAGCATGACCAAAGATGTATATCTGTTACGTGCTTTTGAATCAGGAGCAGACAAAGTTGTAGTTGTGGCATGTCCAGAAACACAGTGCAGATATGTGCAGGGAAGTATTCGCGCCAGAAAACGGGTAGAATATGTAAAGAAAATATTGAACGAAATTGGTTTGGATTGCGGGCGATTATCAATGTTGAATGCAACAGCGCGGGATAAGGAAACGGTAGTAAAATTTTTTGAAGACATTGGAAATTACAAGTTATTAAAAAATTAATATAAGATGGAGTAGTCCATGATAGTTGGTGAACAAAAACCAATCCCAGAAATAATGAAAACCATAGAGCCGTATAAAAAACTCCTAATACTTGGCTGTGGAACATGCGTTAAAACCTGTTTTGCCGGAGGTGAAGACGAAGTTGCAACTTTGGCTTCGGCATTGCGTCTCGCATGTAAACAGCAAGATAAAGAAATTCAAATTCAGGAGGTAACGGTTGAACGTCAGTGTGAAAATGAATTTATCAAGGAAGCTGCGAATGCTGTTAAAGAAAATGAAGCAGTTTTATCGTTAGCCTGTGGCGCTGGAGTTCAGGCAATCGTTAGGCTTTTTCCAAAATCTCCAGTATTACCGGGAATCAATACAACATTTATAGGCATTCAGGAAAGTCACGGGGTTTTTATAGAAGAATGTCAGGGATGTGGGAATTGCGGTCTTGCCACATTTGGAGGAATTTGTCCAGTTACCCGATGTTCAAAAAAATTGCTGAATGGTCCTTGCGGCGGATCAAAAGACGGTAAATGTGAAGTTTCAAAAGACATCGATTGCGCGTGGCAGTTGATTATTGATCGGTTAAAAACACTCGGACAACTTGATAATTTAAAAAAGTATATTCCCCCAAAGAACTGGAGAACCAGCATTTCAGGCGGGCCTAGAAAATTGATTAGAGAGGATCATATCATATGAGTCAATCTATAAGTAAACTACACCAGATTTTATCAACAGGAGAATTCGCTGTCACTTCTGAATGCGGGCCGCCACGAGGTGCAAATAAAAATGTGATTCTGAAAAAAGCGGAATTACTCAAAGGCAAAGTCCATGCAGTTAATGTTACGGATAATCAGACAGCAATTGTTCGAATGTCCAGTATTTCCGCATGTATTCATTTGCTAAATACAGGACTTGAGCCTGTGATGCAAATGGTTGTTCGAGATCGTAACCGGATCGCCTTACAGTCTGATATTTTAGGAGCTTATTCCCATGGTATTCGAAATATTCTTTGCCTTTCAGGTGATCATCAGACTTTTGGTAGTCAGCCAGATGCGTTGAATGTATTTGATATTGATTCAATGAACCTGATTCGAACTGTTAAAGACATGCGCGATGAAGGCAAAGACATGAGCGGTTTTGCGTTGGATGATCCACCACGCATGTTTATCGGCGCAGCAGCAAATCCTTTTGCAGACCCATTTGATTATCGCGTCATTCGGCTTGGTAAAAAAATCAATGCAGGCGCAGATTTTATTCAAACCCAGTGTATCTATAATATTGACCGTTTTAAAGCATGGATGCACATGGCACAAGAAGAAGGCCTTACTGAAAAAGTATATATTTTGGGTGGGGTTACACCATTAAAATCAGCCGCTATGGCCAAATACATGAAAAATAAAGTGGCTGGAATGGATGTGCCGGATGCACTCATTCAACGCATGTCAAGTGTTCCAAAGGAAAAAGCATCTGAGGAAGGTATAAACATCTGCATTGAAACCATCCAACAATTACGTGAAATTAAAGGTGTTCATGGTGTTCATATCATGGCAATTGAATGGGAAGAAAAAGTTGCTGAAATTGTTCGCGGTGCAGGACTAATCAAGTAGGGGCGACGCTTGTCATCGCCCTTTTGGAAGGCGAACACAAGGTTCGCCCCTACATAAAAACTAAAAATTGAATAGAGCAAAGTCTTATGCCTAAAAAATATCATATTTCAGTACAACCCGCACCTCCGCGATTATATCCGGTTGGAAAATATACAACGATTGAATTCCGTGAGGATTGCGCGGGAAGCTGTAAAAATTGTGTAAAAAAAAGATGTGTGTATAATATCTTTAAGGAAAATTACCAGCACATGAGTACAATGGATGAACCCACATACCTTTATAATTGTAAAAGTTGTTTTCGTTGTGTTCAGGAATGTACAAAAGGCATTTTTTCGCGGGTTATCAATCCAGAATACCGATCATTAGGTGATGAGTACTGGTCGCCGGATATCCTGCATCGGACATGGTATCAGTCTCACACAGGGAGTATTCCAGTTTCAGGCGCTGGATATCGCGGCCCTTTTGTTGGAAAAGGTTTTGATTCCATGTGGACAGATATGTCGGAAATTGTACGGCCAACTCGTGATGGAATTCATGGGAGAGAATATATCAACACATCTGTTGAACTTTCCCGAAGACCTTTGAGACTTGAATTTAATGAGGATATGACCATTTCAGGTGAGGTTCCGCCAATCTTGGAAGTCCCCTTGCCCATCCTATTTGAACAGCCGCATTTTGGCATTTTGAATAAAGGTGTCTTGAGATCTATGGTCAAAGCAGTTGATTTTATTGGTTCCATGATGTTCATTCAAATCGAAGATTACACTAAGGAGTATTTACGATACGCGAAAAGATTGATTCCAATAGTCAGCCGACATAATTATGAAAATTATGAAAACATCATTCAACAGAGCACTATGGTTGAATTGAGTTATCAACCGAATATTGAAACTGAGTTTTCAAAATTACGGCAGATTAAAAATGACTTATTCATTTCTGTTCGCATTCCATTGAATGAAAATTCTCCGGATATTGCCTTAAAATTATCCTATACGGATGTTGATACGCTTCATTTTTATGCAGATGATCATGGAATGTCTTTAGATACGCAACGCCCTCGTTTTATAAAAGAGATGATTCGGGATGTTCATCTGAAACTGGTTGAACAGGGTGTGCGTCAAAAACTAAATCTGGTGTTTTCAGGTGGAATTGCGATGGCTGAGCATGTTGCCAAAGCAATCATTTGCGGTGCCGATTGTGTAACCATCAATAATTCCCTCTTGATCGCAATGGAATGTAGAATGTGTTACAACTGCAAAGCGGGTTTACCCTGTCCTGCAAAATTAGAAGAAGTAAAACCCGAATATGGCAGTCAGCGTATTGTAAATCTCATGGGCGCATGGCGAAATCAGTTGTTGGAAGTCATGGGCGCTATGGGAATTCGAGAAGCCCGCAGGCTTCGTGGCGAAGTCGGCCGTTCCATGTGGTTTGAAGACCTTGAAAAAGAAAATTTTGGCCCAATTTTTGGAACTCGAAAAGTGTCGTTTGATTAAGGATCATACTATGAATCAGGATAGAAAAAGAATTAACTTACCGGAAATCATTGAAACGCCTTCCCGATTTCGAAACACCATTGGGAAATATACCATTAAACGAAGTGCTCAGTGTATTTCTTGCGGCAAATGTGCAGAGCTGTGTCCGTATGGCGTGCATCCACGATATGAAAATTATAAGCTTCCAATACGGCCTATTGAACATAAATGTATTGGTCTTGACTGTAAAAAGAACGACTTTTATTGTATTGATCAGTGTCCGGTGCAGGCGCTCACGCTCAGGCCGAATCCAATTATCGAAACATTGGGCGATTATCGATGGACTGCTGACATGCTGCTTGGCCATTTTGCTATGGCAGAAACCGGAAAGTTACCCCATGTCTCTATGGAGTATAATCTCGGTAATTCCAATGGAGGCTTTGATAAAATTCGGTTTGTTCATCCAAATCCAAAAGACTATATTGTCATTACGGATGAAGAAATCGATACGAGTGTGGTGTTGAACAAAACAGGTGATGACCGGCCAAAAAAGGAAATCTCTTTTCCGTGTTATGGCGGCGGCATGTCGTATGGCTCAACAGCATTACCTGTAATGGTAGGCCGCGCGCGTGCCGCTCAAAAACTCAATACATTAACCTGTACTGGAGAAGGCGGATATCCGCCAGAACTTCT
>PDZT01000246.1 GCA_002753105.1 Deltaproteobacteria bacterium YD0425bin50
CGACAACCCACTCAATCTAAAATTAATGGAAAAAGCTCTTGCTAAAGAAGGTTATAAAGTAATTAAAGCCTCTGATGGACCAACTGCAAGAAAAAAAGCCGTTTCTGAAACTCCAGATTTAATTCTACTTGATATTCGAATGCCCGGAGAGGATGGGTTTGAAGTCATTCGATTTTTAAAACACAACTCAACTACTACATCAATTCCTGTTATTTTCCTGACAGGCGTTAGTGAAATTGATGCCAAACTTGAGGGCTTTGAACTCGGAGCAGTCGATTATATTATTAAGCCATTTCATCCGCTTGAAGTCATTGCCAGAGTTCGCCTTCATTTAAAATTATCCATTGCAACGAATTCTTTGATTGCCACTCAAGCACAAAAATTAAAACAAATTACCCAAGCACAAACGTCAATGCTGATTACTCCCGACTTAGAACCTAATGCCAGATTTGGTGTTTACTATAAGGCATTACAAGAAGCAGGAGGTGATTTTTATGATATCTTAGCCATTTCAGAAGATATTTTTGGTTATTTTGTTGCCGATTTTTCAGGTCATGATATCAGTACAAGTTATATGACAGCTTCTCTGAAAGCCCTTTTAAAACAAAACTGTTCTCCTATCTATCAACCCATTGAAAGTGTCAAAATGATTAATGATGTTTTGGTTGAGATATTACCTGATGGAAAGTATCTTACAGCATGTTATGCGCGTTTAAATCGTAAAAGCAAGCAAATGACATTAATCAATGCTGGTCACCCACCGGTCGTTTATGCTCCTTCGAATGATACACCAGTTTTATTGAAGCTTGATGGCGATATTTTGGGAATTTTTAAAGATGTTCTATTTGGACAGCAAACGTTAAGTGTTTCACCAGGGGACCGTTTCTATTTATATTCAGATGGGTTAATTGAATCTTCAGTAAAAAAAATTGTCTGGACTGAGGGTACAAACGCTTTAGTTGATGCATGTGGCAAGGCTAAAGATGTGTCAATCATAGATGCACCCAAAAAAATCATGGAAGTTTTAGGTAAACAACATGATGAAGTTGAAGATGATATCGTTGTTTTGGGTATTGAAGTATAACATTTATAAGATGTAGGTTACGACATGACAACACAGTTAACACAGTTTAATGTATCAAAATCATCAAATAAACTGGAAATTATTTTTTCATCCACATTAGATAATATCGATAAAGCCAATGCAGAAACAAAAAAATTTTTAATAGAACTCGGACTTGAAGAACAGCTATTTCCAATATGTCTTGTGATGCGTGAAGGATTAACGAATGCAGTAAAACATGGTCATCGCTTTGATTTCGAAAAAATTGTTCATTATTCGTTACTGTTTAATAATGAGTCCATAGTGATGGAAATCCTTGACCAAGGCGAAGGTTTTGACTGGCGTGCTGCTCAAGAGAAAGAACCTTCACCAGATAAAGATCATGGTCGTGGAATACCGATTATGAAAGAATATTTTTCAAAAGTATCATATAATTCAAAAGGGAATCATGTGATCATAACGAAACATCTTTAATTCAATGAGTATCATGTATAGATGTGCCTAATTGTATTTGCTTATAATACCCACCCACACTACCGTTTAATCTTAATTAGTAATCGAGATGAATTTTATCAACGACCTACAGAACCGTTACATATTTGGCAGGACAAAAAAATTGTTGCAGGACGTGATTTACAATCCATGGGAACGTGGCTTGGAATTAATTCAAATAGATATGTTGCAGCTTTAACCAATTTTCGAGATCCCAAATCTCTAAAACCGAATACCCCTTCAAGAGGTGAGCTTGTATGTTCGTGGTTAATGGCTCAAAATACGAATACATGGATGAATGAACTACCCAAGCAATCATCTCATTATAATGGGTTTAATCTTCTTTTTTGTGATCTCACCCACTGTTATTATTTTTCTAATCAAACCAACTTCATTCAATGTCTAAATCCGGGAATTTATGGTCTAAGCAATCACCTCTTAGATACTCCATGGCCAAAACTCAAAAAAGCAAAAGCCTCTTTCACACAATTTCTTGACTCGAACCCATCATTGGATATTGAACACCTTTTTACATTGCTTTTAAATACGGATACAGCCAAGGAATGTGATCTTCCAGATACTGGAGTAGGGATTGAATGGGAACGTATTCTGTCTTCCATGTTTATTATTAGCAATATCTATGGCACTCGATCCTCTTCGATTGTCTTAATCCCTCATCAGGGAAACATTCAGTTTATTGAACGTACCTATTATATCGAACAGAAACAGATTGTTGCTAAACAAACAGTTCACATTGCGATTTAATTCGCATCCGTCTTTTTTTTGCTAAAAATTTTTGCGCCAAAAATACTCAGTTCGTATAAGATCATCATAGGAATAGCCATGAGGATTTGGGAAACGACATCAGGTGGGGTAAGAATAGCTGCAACAATAAAAATGATAAGGATTGCATATTTTCTATTCGTTTTCAGCATACTTACAGAAACAATTCCAATGTGAGCCAAACAGGTAATGATTAAAGGAAGCTCAAAAACAGCTCCAAAAACAAGGAGCATTGTTGCTGAAAAAGAAAGATATTCTTTCATGGAAGGCATAGCTTGAATAGTATCAGTTGCAAAGGACAAAAAAAACTGAAAACCTAATGGAAAAACAACAAAGTAACCAAAAAGTACACCGCCAATAAAAAAAAATGAAGACAAAAAAATGATCGGAAATAATATTTTTTTTTCATGTTCATACAACCCGGGTGCAACAAACATCCAAAACTCAAAAAAAATAACTGGTGTAGCAATCATCACACCAGCAAGCAGTGCCACTTTTAAATAAGTGAAAAATGCTTCAGAAATGCCTGTAAAAATTAATTTGTTTCCAGACGGAAGTGCCTTAACCAAAGGGTCTATTAAGATTTGAAACAGGCGTTCTTTAAAAAAATAGGCAATTACAAAACCAATGCCAATAGCAATTACGCATCGGATAAGGCGCAGCCGAAGTTCGTCAAGATGAGCGGTAAAAGGTATCTGGGTATTTTCATCCATGATTTCATTTCCATCAAGTTTGCTATTGGTTTTCAGGTGATGAAATTGCTTGTTGCTTCGACTGCTGAGAAGAAGAATCGTTGGGTGTCTTCGTTGCTGCGTCTGAGACATCAATTTTTTTTGATTGATCAGCTAATTCATGTTGGGATTCCAATGAAATTTGCATGTCTTTTTTCACACCTTTCCATGTGTTTTGAACATGTTGAATATCCTTATCCACATTTAAGGATGAGGTAACTTCCTGTGAAGCTTTTTTAAATTCATTTATTGCTTTTCCAAGCGATTTGGCAAGTTCTGGTAATTTTTTGGGACCAAAAACAATAAGTGCAATAACAAGAATAAGTATAACTTCTGGCATTCCCATTCCAAACATAAAATACTCCTTATAAAGTTAGTGATCATCGCGTAGGGACAGGCATGCATGTTCCCTCTTTTTTGCATATACAATAAACCGTCTATCTGTATAAATCAAGCGTCTAAAAAATTTAATTTGTTTTTTTCATTATACAAATGGTAAAGGTTACGGGTTCGATAATTGCGAAACGTTCATCATGAATTGAAAATCGAAAATAAGAAAAGGACAACGTATGAACTTGATATTTTTATCTCCTCATTTTCCACCGAATTTTTATTTATTTTGTGAAAAATTAAAACAAAACAATGTCTGTGTGTTGGGCATTGCTGAAGCACAGTATGACCATTTCAGACCTGAATTAAAACATGCACTGACTGAGTATTATCGGGTAAACGATATGCAGAATTATGATCAACTGCTTAGAGCTTGCGGATATTTTACCCATTGGTATGGAAAGATTGACCGTGTTGAATCCCATAATGAATTTTGGCTTGAGACTGAAGCAAAACTACGGACTGATTTTAATATTCATGGAATTAAAGCGGATACTATTGCGAATATTACCCGAAAATCCAAAATGAAAATTCTATTTCAGGAAGCTGGAGTTGCGGTTGCTCAGGGTCAACTTGTAAAAACAGTGGAAAACGCAAAACAATTTGTGAAAAATTATGGTTACCCTGTGGTATTAAAGCCGGACCGGGGTGTTGGTGCAGCAGCTACATGGAAAGCACATCATGACTCAGAGTTGGAAGCGATATTTACAAAGCCTTTTGAAGTTGATTATATTATTGAAAAATTTATTCAGGGAACGTTACTCTCTTTTGATGGTCTAACAGACGCAAATGGCAATATTGTTTTTTTTACATCTCATGTGTTCAGTCAGGGAATTATGGAAACAGTAAATGAGGATCGTGATATTTTTTATTATTCTCTTAGAGATATTCCTGAAGATTTAGAAAAAGCAGGACGAAATATTGTAAAAACCTTTAATGTTCGTGAAAAATTTTTTCACATTGAATTTTTCCGCACAACAAACAAACTTATTGGATTAGAGGTTAATATTCGGCCTCCCGGTGGTTTAACGATGGACATGTTTAATTATGCCAATGACATTGATCTGTATCGTGAATGGGCAAATATTGTGGCGTTTAATGAATTTCAAACGAGCTATTCCCGGCCATGGCATTGTGCATATATAGGCAGAAAACAAACTAAAACCTACGTCCATTCTCATGAAGAAATCATGAACACGTTTAAAAATACTATTGTGCATTATGAACCGATTCAGTCTATCTTTAGTCCTGCAATTGGAAATTTTGGGTATATTGCAAGAGCAAAAACCATCAAAGAACTATCTGATATCTCACATACAATTCAAGAAACAAAGAAAGGATAGAATACACATATGGATATTGAATATCACATTTGGTACAGCCCATCGTTAAATCAAGACATGGAATTAAAAATATACGGTTATTCTGGAAAACCTGTTGTGGTGTTCCCATCATCAGGTGGTCGGTTTTATGAATATGAAGATTTTGGTATGATACATGCCTGTCAATCGTTCATTGATGCAGGAAAAATCAGAATTTTTGCCATTGACAGTATTGATCGTCAATCATGGCTTAATTTTAATATTCATCCCGTTGACCGTGCAAGACGTCATGATGCTTATGAACGGTATATTGTTGATGAACTTGTGCCCTTTATCCGCCAGTACTGTTCGGATGACACCCAATTTATGGCGACGGGTTGCAGTATGGGAGCTTATCATGCGGCCAATTTTTTTTTCAGGCACCCTGATGTATTTGACTCCGTGATCGGTTTAAGCGGTCTTTACGGTCCAAATTATCTATTAAAAAATTACATGGATGAACATGTATATTATTATTTCCCCTTAGCCTACTTACCCGGATTACATGATCCTTGGTTTATCGACAAATATAGGAAAAGTCGTATTATGCTTTGTGTTGGACAAGGCGCATGGGAAAAATGTGATGATTATGATTGTATTGAGGATACGCGGCGATTAAAAGAGATTCTTGAATCCAAATCTATTCCTTGTTGGGTTGATTTCTGGGGTTTTGATGTAAATCACGACTGGGTTTGGTGGAAAATACAAATGCCTTATTTTCTAGGCATGTCTATTGGGAATGGATAAAATTATAAATCGAAAATCGAAAATCGAAAATCTATATATCGATCTATTGATTTTGAGTAACGATTCTTGTTTTATAAGATATAAATCGGTTTGCAACTCGTGCTAGTTCTTTAGCATCTAAGTATTGAGAACTATTCTGATTACACGCATTGATTCTTTCAGATAAAGGGGGATGCGTTGAAAACCATGAGCCTTTTTGATGTGTGAATGCTCTTTGCATGGATAGAGCCTGAAGTACACGGATGAGTCCTCGAGGATCATAACCTGTACGATAGGCAATATCCATCCCCATTCGGTCTGCTTCAAATTCCATTTGTTTATCTAATCCGGTATCAAATAAAACAGTTTGTAGGCCATTAATAATCTGATACATTTGTTGCCCTTTATTTTTTTTCATGGTTGCAGCGGTTATTTTTCCGACACCTTGAAAAAAATTGCTTCTTTTTAACGTTTGCACAGCATGTTTTAAAGCTACATGAGCTATTTCATGAGCGATAACGCCAGCCAATTCTGATTCATCATTCATCAATTCCACTAACGATGATGTGATAAAAATAATTCCTCCCGGACATGCAA
>PDZT01000247.1 GCA_002753105.1 Deltaproteobacteria bacterium YD0425bin50
TGGTTTTTTTTTTTTTTGTACGCTGGAGCGTCCGAGGCTGCGTTCCCACGCTGGAGCGTGGGAACGATCAAACGCCTTGGCTAAAACTAAAAAAGGCCTCACTCATTTCATTTAATCATAATTGAATTGCGAGATTGAAAGCGAATATTTTTTAGACTTACCCGCTTTATTATAAACCTCGCATATTCTCCTTGCGTAATGCCCCTTTATCTCTGGTGTTTAATACAGAATCAATGGTGGCAATCATTTGTGCCCGATCCCGTTGCAGTGTTCCATTGATTGGCAAATAATTTGAGGCATGGATACCAACGAATTTGAGATTATCGATGGTAATATTCTCAAACAGAAGTTTCATTTCTGCAAGCGTTTCAAACGGATCAAGCAAGGTAAATTCGCCCGTTTTGACTTTATGGTGTAGAACCGTATTAGGAACCGGTGTTACTGTTAATGCTGCCAGATACTGCGGTTTCATTTCATTGGTGATACGGGCTGTGGCTATAGCATGATCTGTTGAGCGTGGGCCTTTTCCAGCAAGACCCAGCAAAACCATAGACGAAACATTGATGCCTGCTGCAATCAGATTCCTACCAGCCGCCAGCATTTCAGCATAACCAACGCCTTTTTTGATTTCCTTCAACAGGGAGTCATCCCCTGTTTCCACACCGAGATAAGCTTTTTTCAGCCCATTTTCACGGAGCCTGATAAGGTCTTTCATGCTTTTTTGCAGTGTACTTTGCGGCCCCACATAGCTTCCGACATGCCTCAGTAATGGGAATGCTTCTTTAAGCGCCTTCAGAATTTCCAGAAGCATATCCGTATCTATGGCAATCGCATCCCCATCACAGAGAAATACTTTTTCAACATCATGATAAGATGTCTGTGCCATCCGTATATCTGTTAAAATTTCCTCAAGACTTCTGACACGGTACTTTTTATCCTTATACATACCGCAAAACGTACATTGATTATGGGAGCAGCCTATCGTGCATTGCAGCAGATAGCTGTTTGCCTCGCTGAAAGGTCTGAAAATATTTCCTTCATAACGCATAGCTGTTCTTTACCTGTTTGAATGATTTGTATTTTTATGGGTATCATTTTATTTCGTTTTTTGATCACCGTTTTACTCTGTGCCTTTGTGTCTGACTAGTAACAATATAGTTTAATACATTACTTGACAATAAAATTTTCTAATTCCTTATTCCTTGTAAATAATTATTGCCAAAATTAGTCAAAAATTATATAAAGCACATAATTCACCCAAAAAAAGAAATTAAAAATTATTTTTATTTTATAAAATTAGTCGAAAACATACAAAATAAACTCTACTTAATTAAGGATAGAATATAAATGGAAGAGAAAAATTTTAAGAAGTTATTAGGAGAACTGATTTATACAGCTCGTTTAGAAAAAGGACTGACTCAAAAGGAATTGGGACAGCAACTTGGCTATATTGAAAATTCAGCCGGTCAGATCATTCATAAAATCGAAGAGGGAAAAGTTGGCATTCCCAAAAAAAAAATCAGTGTACTTTTGAACCTATTAGATATTGATCATGAAAAATTGGGATTACCAAAGTCCATTTCTCTGCCAATTTGGATTTCATCTGGTGGTAAAAAAGGCAGTGGATATTCCTTAAAGGACTTCATTGATACGGCTGAAACGGTGGTAACCGGAATAGCTGAACTATCAGAAACAGTGGCAACTGGTGTTGCTGAACTATCAGGAACAGTAGCGTCAGGATTTGTTGACATATCAGAATCCTTGATAACCGGAGCCTCTAAGTTATCAAAAAAAAATGATCCTAAAAAAAGTGATTATAATTCTGAAACGGACAGAAAGCATGATAAAAATTTGTTTGAGTTACTGAAGGAAATTATCTCAGCCCAAAAAGAAACGGAAAGGATTACCAGAGATGAAAAACTGAGAATAGTTAAAGCGCTATGTCAAGAAGATGAAATAAAACTTGATAAAATCAAAAAAATTCTGGAATTATAGTCCGGTTTTCAGCGGTTTGCAGTCCATGCAACCGGTGATTTTGAGAAGGAAATAAAGACAATGGTTCAACTTGCTGTATCTGGTGTAATCTTTATAACCAAAGCGTTAGTACGACATCATATTTCACATGCCATTGCGGATGGCGTTTCAGAAGCAAAATACGAGGTCGATAAAAAAACAACAAGAACTCTTGTGTCAAGTTTAATGAATATGACGATTAATATTTTTCTTCTTATAGCAGCAGTTTATATATCGCCATTTTTTTTAGATCATTTTTCAGTAACTTTCTTAGTCAGCAGTATCTATCTTTCATCCATTATATATAGTTGTTATAGCGTGTTAATGAATGCTCGACCTATACTTAAATTTATTTTTTCACATAAACTTAACCTGAAAGATTATGTTCATGATGAAATATATAAAGAAGCCCTTACAAAAGCACATATTGAGTTAAACAAACGTAACGTTTTCGTTAGAATTATAAACTCTTTTTATGGAAAAAGCGCTTCAGAGATTGCATCAGATATAGCAAATCAGACAACAATGATCGTTTTGAGAAAGGTAACTGTCATTGCAATGATGATTACTACAGTAATAGTGGTGAATAGCCTAATATTTAGAATGATGGTGGCGCCGGCTATCATAAAAAATGTGACTGATTTTAACATGTTTCAGGCTGCATTGTACCCTATAGCATTATCGGTAGATTATTTTTTTTATACAAATTTAGTGTCATTGATAGTATAAGCAGCATTGAATCAAACAGAATACATTACAATTGAGATTAAATGAGTTGTAACAATTTGCTGTAGGGGCGAGGCATGCCTCGCCCCTACGGGAATTTACCACTTCTCATTTTGCTCTCAATTGTGAAATTTAATATCTGAAAGTCTATATATATACTATAAATCAAGAGATAATAATGCTGAAAGACTCAAGATATCATCTGCTTCTTGGGGTGCAATGGCTGTTCGTTCGTAATTCCAATCCAGAATACTTATCGTGTCAGGGGTAAGTATTTTAAAATTGAGGACAAGGACATCTCCCGGGTAAACGCGATTTGTGTTTGCTGTATTCATCAGGATAAACCTGCCTTCTTGAAAACCGGGTCTATTTGGAATATTGCGAAATCTTGCCAATGCCAATGTTTTCCCTGCAGCTATAGCAGCATCTCCTGCGTTTGCAGAAACATACTGCAAGACTTTAGAATTCCAAACAGGCCAAAGCTCAAGCATTCTTGGCATTAAATCGGGTTGAGGTAATCCATCAGTTGTTGTTTGTTGATAATTGATATGAACCGTAAGCATATTTGCTTCAATAAGAACCCGATATTCAAACAGATTTTGATTTAGGACTTCGATTGGTGGGGGTGCCTCAACTTCAGGAACATGGGTTTCATCTGGAACTTCAAGAGGTGGTAAGGGTTCGGTATCCATTTCATCAGCAATATCATTTTCCTCATCCGTTGCATTATCATATACACCATCACAATCCATATCTTTAATATCACAGACAGATTTGAATTTTAATTTTGCGACACTCACTATACCCGCAAAACCATTATACCAATCTTTCAGATTTAATGGATCTCCATTTTTTTCAGTTAGTATTAATGAGAGATGATAAATACCCTCAGGAATGGTATCTAATCCCAAATCAACATCAAAAAATGTTTTTGGACTATCAGGTTGTTCATTCTCTATAACTAATCGATTCACTATCAATTCTTTATTTGGAAGCCGAATAACCAGATGGGCATCTGCTTTGCCTTCCCAAAAAAATTTTAAAGATCGCGGAAAAACAATTTTAAGACTCAGATGGTTCCCGGGATAAAAAATGCTTTGATTAATTTTTAACAGTCCGTCTCCTTTTCCAATAATTTTAAATACATTTAAACTTTCATGTGTATTAGTATCAGAATACAACCCGGCGATGTCATCTGGCTGACTAAAAGCCATTCCAATCTCTCCAAAACCGAACAAGATCATCAAAGTGAAATAGACAATAAATAATTTTTTGTACATGTGTAACCTCCTGAATTGATGTTATAATGGGTAATTCTGATAAAGAATTACTTGATTATATCGATGCACCACATATATAGTCAAGTATTATAAAATAAATAGAATAGGTATATAAAAAAGCAAGTTAAACCATGAACATTGTACAACGACGAATAACATTTTCTAATCGAAAAGGAGGATGTGGGAAAACTGCATCCGCAGTGAATGTTGCTGCTGCCTTGGCATTATTGGGTCGTAAAGTCTTATTGATTGACTGTGATGCGCAGGCACATGCAAGTATTTCTCTTGGCTTTTTCCCCTATAATACACAGAAATCCCTATATGATCTGTTGATAGGTACATATTCGTCTGTCTTAAATGTTGTTCAACAATCCAATTTTATAAAAAATCTGTTTGTCTTGCCGGCGACATCCCAATTAGCGGCATTTGAATTGGAATTCGCAGGTCATACAGAAGCGCGGTTTCGATTGTCGCAACTCTTACTTGCAAAAGATGCCAGTGAATTCGATTATATTCTCATGGACCCACCTCCAACTGTAGGTTTATTGAGTTTGATGACGCTTGTAAGCGCAAAAGAAGTGGTTATTCCAGTGCAGCTTCATTTTCTTGGTATGGAGGGGCTTGCTGAGATGGTGAGGTATGTGTATCAGGTCAACGCAACCATCAATCCTGATATTCGCATTACAGGAATTATTCCAACCTTTTATAACCAGTCCACCCGATTGGCTAAAAACATTCTTGATGAAATTGAAAAGACAATGGGAAAGGATATCGTTCTACCCCCGATCAGGCAAAACGTGTCCATTGCTGAAGCGCCAAGTTTTGGGAAATGTGTCTTGGAGTATGCACCCAAATCGATTGGCTCTGAAGACTTTAAACGGCTCGCTCAGCTACTGGATCAAAAGTCAAAAAGCAGATAGATTTTCAAAATCAACTCAATAACGCTTGTATTTGCGAGTTCAGATGTTTAATGCGGTCAGCAAGTATTGAAACAACAAACCGGTGAAATGTAAATGCAAGAAAAGGTTCATCAACTTGCATTTCTTCAAAAGCTTTAATCGAAAGACGATATAACACAGCTTTTGTATCTGCCATGACGGATGCTGAACGTGGCGCTCTCGAATATAGCCCCATTTCACCTAACACTGTTCCAGCTTCCATCGCTGCCAGACGGATTTGCTTGCCATCAGGTATTTCAAGCAAAATAATTATCCTGCCAGATTGAATAAAATACATGCTATCAGATTGGTCGCCCTGATGAAATAAAAAATCACCCTGTTCAATCGTCATGGGTTCAAGATACCTTACAAAACGATCAACGAGTTCGGGGACGGGCAACATCTCCGCAAGTTGTTGGCATATTGTCAATTTATCGATATTGGGGGCTTTTTCCATTTCTAAAATATTTTTTTCACACCATTCTAACGCATAATCAATAGTTGGAAATAATAAACTTTTCTGTTTGTTATCATCAAAAAAACCCTCAAGTTTCATTTGTGAGGTTATCATTTGATTCATACTCGAAAAAGCTAGCGTAATCGATTTATCCGTACATAACTGCTGAATCTTTTTAAAACTTTTGACTGCAGAACTATCCATGCTGTTCACAATACGAAAATCCAAAACAAGAAACGGCGGTATTTCTCCCCTGATATTATCCAGATACAGTTTAATCTGGTCATATATTTTTTGTGCTGTTCCAAAAAAGATATAACCCTGTAAAAATAATATTTTTAACATACTACTTTTTCTATTAATGATTTGTTGGTGAACTTTTGAACGTTCTACTTTACTTTTGATACTCGCACCCGACAACTCAAATTTCACATTATTAATACGACTGTAATTTAAAACAAAAAGAATCGTGGCGATAAATATTCCTGCACCTATACCCTGTACAAATCCAAAAAAAATGACGATACATGCAATAATCAAAATCAATATATAGTCAGTGATCGGTAATTTAAACCATGTCGTGTATAGCCATTCTACTAAAATTGAAAAGCCTAAAAAAAATAAAAAGCCTCCGATAACTGGATTTGGGAAATATTTGATTAAATAAGAGCCATAAAGAATGGCAATTCCACATAAAGCTGAAAACAAGATTCCAGCTAATTTG
>PDZT01000248.1 GCA_002753105.1 Deltaproteobacteria bacterium YD0425bin50
TATTCGTTTCTAAAGATAGATGATTATGATGATGATCCACATGCCCATGGTTTTCCATATAGTGTCTCCTCTAGGGGCAAAAGAATTTAAAAAATGTTTATTTCGCATAATTATAAGCGCGTAAAAAAGTCAACTGCTTTTCATTTTTTTTTCTTTACAACACGAAAAGTAATTGATAGGAAACTTAGAATACAATTTATATTTTTTCGGAAATATATAAAGTTGCCTGCTTTTTTCCAGAATGATTGTGAAACAATTCTAATAGCGAATAGCAATATTTTACCAAGGAGAATGGTATTCAATGCATGTACTGATCGCCTTTCTGATTGGCGTAGGTTTGATATCAGGTTTTTTTCCATTTAATCCTCAGCCTAAAAATCAAATTGAATCAACCGTATCTGTGGACAGTCATATCAAAGCGCGAGGAACGGTAACGCCGTTGGTTGACATTGAAAAATCAAATCTGGTTCACCAAACGTATGATTATAGTTGTGGATCGGCAGCGTTAGCTACATTATTGAATTTTCATTTGGGAGAAGATTTATCTGAACATCAGGTCATTAGAGGTTTACTGCAATATGGCAATCAGGAAAAAATTGCGCAACGCCGTGCATTTTCCTTGTTGGATATGAAGCAGTTTGTTGCTGCGTTAGGATTTAAAGGTGTTGGATATAAAGCGACGATTGATGATTTAAAAGGGCTAAAAAGACCTTGTATTATTCCAATTACGATATTCAGTTATCGCCATTTTACAGTATTTCGGGGTATTCACAAAGATCATATTTTTTTAGCTGATCCTTGGCGGGGAAATATCAGTATGTCTCTTTCTCAATTTGACTCTATTTGGTATGAGAAAGCTATTTTTATCGTATATCCCAAAAATGGTGAAGAGATTTCTGCTCTTCAATTAACTGAAAGAGATTTAAGGTTTATTGATGAATACACTGAACGGCATTTTCAGAGTCGTGAGTTTGAATCAGTTGAATTGCCTGCCCATTTTAAAGTGGATGATGTACCGGGAGAGAATCAATTTTACAAAAAATAAGAAAGTAAGGATGAGGAGGTATAGTCGGGAATGAAACCATGTAAACGTCTTGTTTTCATACTGTTGGTTTTTTTTGTAATTGGAATGGGTGTATCTGCTTATGGGAATGATCTTCATGCAAAATTAAATCAAGGTACCCCTGCATCCCAATCCAATTCAACTAAAAAAAATACGTTAACGCTTGCTGCAACTTCATATACCTCTGATGAAAATCATTTTTTTTCAGTTCAGGCAGGAGTTTATAATAGTAAAGAGAAAGCGGATCGAATGATGGTTCATTTGATTAACAAAGGCTATCAACCTTATATCGTGCAGACTCAGGATGATCAACAGCAAACCTTATATATCATCCGTATAGGCGATTATGTTGATATTCAAAGTGCGACTAAGGCAGCAACTACTTTTAATAAAGGTGAACATATGTCTGCTGTGGTCACACAAATAAGTTCGGTTACTCTACCTGATGCATCTTCACCGTTATTAGCATCATCAGATGATGCTACAAAAAAAGAAACAGTCAACGATTCATCATCTACTAAAACACAAGTCGCAACACTTGAGCAAGTCAATGAAAATGGAAATGGAGAGGAAAAAACTGAGACTACGCAAGAATCAGCACCTTCACAAGATCAGGTTGACCAAGCACCAATAGAACCAGAACCTGCCTCTTCTGTAACATCGACTCCAGATCAATCGGCTGAACCCAAAGATTCCGGGCAAGGTCCAACTCCAGATTTATCGAATATGCAACAAAAAAATGGGAATTTATCTGAATTGCAGCAGCGATTGGAAAATTTGCAAAAAGAAGTTGAACAAATGAAACGTGAGGCGGAAATTCGGAAAAAATTAGAAACAACAGAAGAAGAGAAGGCATCTAAAGAAAAAGAAATTTTATCTGCAGCAGGTAGAGAATATACTTTAATGAGAACCGGAACATTGGGATTTGAATATGGGTTAAGTTATGCATATCGTTCTTATGATGTGATTCAAGAAGCATACAAAGTGGAACATAACAGCGATCATACGCTGACGAATGCGATTACTTTAGAATATGCATTGTGGGATAATATTACGCTCAATGCGACGTTTCCTTTTGAATATGAATATGATAAACTCGGAACGGATGATTCAAAAACCGTTACAGATTTAGGTGACCCATCGTTTGGTATTCAGTATCAGCCTATGAAAGCCGGTGGTCGGTGGCCAACAACGATATTAACTGGCGGCCTTGATATTCCTTTAGGAAGAAGCCCATATGAAATTATCGTGGATAAAGACCTTGCAACGAGTTCAGGTTTTTATGCATTATCTGTTGGGATGTCAATGAGTTCATCGATTGATCCGGTGATTGCTTTTGGGAATGTGGGCTATTCTTATAAATTTTCAGTTACAGATTTACACCAAAAGCGATGGGGGTCTATATTGGAAGAAGTCGATCCCGGAAGTGTTATAGGACTTAGCATGGGAATGGGCTATGCAATTTCATATAAACTATCTGTGAATGTTTTGTATCAGTATTCTTATGGATTGAACACTGAGTATCATTTTAAGGATGCTGGCACAAGGTCTAGTGGTACGACAGTTTCATCTCTATTTCGTGTTGGAACAGGCTGGCGTATTTCTGAAAACCGATCATTCAGTACAAGTCTTACTATTGGTTTAACAAATGATGATCCAGACTTTTTGTTAAGTTTAAGAATCCCATTTGAATTTAAACTGTTAGATAAATAAAAATGGTTATATTGTCTATTTACTTCATACACCTAACCTTAACTTGAATGAACTTAATATAGTGAATTATGATGCATCCTATTAAACATCTGTCTTTTAAATACCCAATAAAAATTTTTGTATTCATCATGATTGTTTATGGATTATTATATCTTAATAATGCTCATGCAGCACTTTTTGAACAGCTTGCCGTCAGTACCAAAGCCATTTCTTTATCAAATACAGTAACTGCTGATCCACCGGGGTTGATGTCGGTTCATTATAATCCGGCTGGATTATCCCATTTTGGAGAAGGCTCTTATGTTAATTTTATGGTTGTAGCCGGTTATCTTGAAAAAACCATCAAATTAAAGCAAGATGAAAATTTTGATGGATTTATGGAGATCAAGGATGATCCATTGGCTGGTAAAGAAGGAACAACCCGGGATTTGTATATTTATGTTCCATTTCTTGGCCCTATTACGACGCCCGGAGGGCCTGCATCTGGTGGGTTAACCTTCAGATCCCCCGGTTCAGATATAACTCTTGCCTATGCGTATTATCTTCCATTTGGTGGCGGGCTTATCAATAAAGATGAAAATGATCCGGGACGTTTTGCTGGAAAATCTCTTTATTTACAACACTTAGTCTATGCAGCGCCTGCCATTAGCTATCAGGTGAACAGCAAGTTTTCTGTTGGACTTACTGTAGCTATGGGTCAAACTGCATTAGGCGTCAAAACAGATGCCCGTGCGCCAAGCGATATGATTGCATTAACAAAAGTGGTCGCTGATGCAACGGATATTCAGGATTTACCATTTGTTGGCGAATTTATTCCATTACCGATGTTTGGCGGTGGAGTTGGTCCTTATGAAACTGTTGCTGGGGCCAAGATGAATTTAAGAGATGAATTTAGTCCTTCTTACAATATTGGTGCACTGTGGGAACCGAATGATTTCTTTTCATTTGGTCTGTGTTATCAAAGTCCCATTAAAGCTCAATTGGAAGGTAATTATAAATTAACCTATAGCGAACAAATGCGTAAGGTTATCGATTGGTTAGGGAGTACCTCACTCTTACGGGCTATGGCTGAAGTTCTTAGCATTCCTAGTCAATCGGTTCCCGAACAAACAGGGCGTATTCTTTACAAGGATTTAGAATTTCCACAGCGCGTACAGTTTGGCGTTAAGGTCAGACCTATAAAACAATTAAAACTGTTGGCTGATTTGCATTGGAGCAACTGGTCAGTCATGAAAGATAACACGCTGATATTTGATCAGGATATTCAGTTACTTCAATTAGTACGTTTATTAGGATATCAAGAGGGATTCCGAACACTTACTGTTGAACGGAAAATGAAGGATACGTGGCACTGGAGCATCGGATCAGAAGTTGAACTTAAGGACTGGTTATGCTTACGGTTAGGTTATGAACAACGAAAAACATCTGTACAGCACCATTTGTACGATCCAATGGTACCATTACCCGATCTTGACATTTATGGAGCTGGTATGGGGATTCATCTTAAAAACGATGTGGAAGTTGATTTTGCTCTCGCGTATGCTGTAAATAAAGGCTATAAAGTCAAAAATAATGGAAGTACCCATTTGAATTCTACTTATTTTGCAGATGTCGTATATAATCCCTATTCTGGATTACATTATGAACAAGATTTTTTTGCACTTTTAGGTTCTTTTACTGTCACCATGCCTATAGACTATCTTGTCGATATTTTAGATTATGCGTTTAAAAAAGTTGGGATTTCTCTGTTTGATTAATAGTCAACGAAGACTTTCTTTCTGTATATACAAAAAATTTTTTCACTTCAATAATTCAATAAGTCGATTAACAATCTTTACTTTCTCACAATTATATCTTATTATCAAAATTTTAAATTCCTCCACAATTTACTTAGCATTTTTAGCTTAACTTTTAGATAATTTTTGCGGAATATAACAGGCATGAATATCGAGCAAATACAAAAACAAATTGAAAACATATCGATTGATTTTGTGCTAATTGATCATACTGATATTGACGGATTGAATACCATACTAAGTCATTTCAATGACGTATGTGAATCTGTGGCAGTGCTTGGATTTAAAAAATTGATTGAAGCAGCCTCAGAAGGGAAAAAATTAGTACTTCAATTGATCAATCATGAAACAGATGATGCACTTGTGGCAATGGATAAAATATCAGAATATATCACAATGATGCAAAAAATGATTTATGAAATTCAAAATGGCCAATTAGAAATAGCTTCAGAATCTTTGACTCAACCCAGTTCATCTGGTGATGATTCAAATTTATTGACAGATTCTGTTCGCCAAATAGAAGATATGAAACCGTCTGGATTCAAACATCCAAGTAAACTTCCAGATCATCTGGATGATCAACTTTTTGGTGAATTTTTAGGTCTTCAAAATAGCGTTTTAGAAAAAATGGAAACGCATATTCTTGATATTGAACAAGGAAATACAGAAAAGATTAGTGGGCTAAAACGATTATTTCATACAATCAAAGGTGAAGCAGGATTCCTAAATTTAGAAGAAGTAGAAGCCCTATGCCACAAAACAGAAGATATTCTTGAAACAGAAGATGCTCAGTATTTAGCTGATATTTTTTTATCAGTAAAAGACTGGCTATCAAAGGCATTTGATTATTATGCTGGTGGAAATGTTCAGCCGGGATCGAGTAAAGCAATATTACAAGAAATGGACAAGGCCATTTCTCTTATCCAGCAAAAAAAGCAAATAGCTTCTACCAATCATGTTGATACTACCGGTCCAGTACAAACACAAGCAGATCAGGAACGGTCTCGAATTGTTGAATATCCCGCTGAAATTCTTTTGCAATTCGTCTCCATTACAAATCTTAATATAACGGATGGGATAGCACAACTTCAATATTTGCTTGATGATCCAAATGATCAAGCCCATTTAAAAGCGATTTATGAAGCTGTTTTTCAATTGAAGACATTAAGTCATTTTTTAGGATTTAATGATTTATACTTGTTAAGTCATGAAGTGATTCGTCTGCTTAATCTATCCATTTGGGAAAAACAATTATTACACCCCACTATATGGATAGTCGTTCATCAAGCACTTGAAATGACTATTCGAATGAATTCTTCTATTGAAAAATCACTTTCAACAGATAAGGTTATTCATAGTGAGCCGGGTTTATCTGAATTGATTGTTCAGCTTCAAGCGTATTCGTCATCAACGTCATCCACTTCTTTTTCCTATTTCGATCAACGCTTAGAAGAAAAAAAATCACTGGCTGAACCTAGTCAAACAAAGACTGTTCAGCCGGAAACAGAGGTGGATAAAAAAAGTGATGAATTCAAGTCA
>PDZT01000249.1 GCA_002753105.1 Deltaproteobacteria bacterium YD0425bin50
AAGAATTTAAAATAAACACAACAATTTTCTGGCCTGCGGAGTCTTATACAGTTGATGCACATGAATTTTCAACTTTTCATAATCCGATAATTTATAGATTTATTTTAGCCCAGGGTTATTAAAGAAAGCGTATTATCATTATTTATCTTTTTGTAAAATAAAATTTGGATGTATCTTTTGAAAATAAATATCTGAAAATCTGTAGAATGGACTGCTTATTTATTTGTGCCAATATGAAATGAATTTGTCAATATTTATTATTGGTTAACATCAGGTTTTTATCTTGTCTCTGCACTTTAGTACTGTAATTTAAGGTAATAACACATCCTTGAAAACAATATTTCTATGCTTAAGTTCTTGAGCTATACTGTTAAATACATCAGGATATAAAATCCGACCAATATTAAGAATCCCCTGTAGCAATCGATATGTTGGTCTTGAAACAAGCATTTCATCCACTATATAAATCTGGTTCTGCTGCACAGCTTTAATTAATTCAAAACCGGGTTCTTGCTGAATACGCTCAACAGATATAGGGTTCATGGTCCCTTGCTGGGCTAAATACACATCAATTTGCTGACCAAGACTTAACAATCGCTCTTTTCCATAATTGGCAATATTTGTTCCAGATACAGGTTCAGCATCAGAAGCAAGATTAATTCCGCCAGCGTAAGTTAAGGCAAGTATAGCCATAGAATCAGGTGAAAACGTTTTCATTTTCTGATGAATGGCTTCAAAATAGACACGCTTTTTTACAGGAATTTTTTGGGTATGGTTGCAAATTAACTCAATTGCTTTTTGAAATGAATCTACCATCTTAACTGCGGCGTCTTTTTTCCCTGTAAGCGTACCGAGATTGAGCCAGTAAGCATACATTTCCTGAATCGTGTTGGGTTGAAAACTGGCTATCTGAATATGAAATTGCTCAAGACGTTGAAAAAGTTTGGCATAGCCTCGATCAATCATCGGGCGAATGAGAATCAAATCGGGTTTTGCTGCGATAAATTTTTCTGGATCATCATGGTATGAAAAGGTAGGTTTTGACTTGGCATCATTTGGGAAATGATCATTTGGGCTAACTCCAATGAGTTGATCCTGAATACCCAATGCACATAGATTTTCTGTATGCGCTCCGTAAAGAGAAATAATTCGTTTAAATGGCTGCTGAATTGAAATTATCCTGCCAGCATCATCCTGTATTACAGCTTGTTTGATTTCATCAGAAAAAACTAATGAATTCAAAAAGATCACCCATATTAAGTTACATATTAGGCTAACCCATTTTACTTTATTTTTCCTAACGTTTGTAAACAACCTGTTTTGCATTAATAAAGCTTTCAAAATATATTTTTGCATGAACATCATATACCTCATGAATATAATCTGCGTTTAATATCTCATCAACAGACTCCATGTGTATCAATTTACCGTCTTTCATAAATAAAAAATCAGTGCAGTATCGGGCAGCAAGATTGATATCATGCATCACAGCAATAATGGTTTTGGTGTGTCGTGACATGGATACCCAATCAAGCAATGTCAATGTATAGTGAATATCAAGATTTGCAGTTGCTTCATCAAGCATCAGTATATCTGTGTTTTGAGCCATAGCCCGTGCAAACAAAACACGTTGTTTTTCGCCGCCACTGAGCTGCGTTACGGATTGATGAGCAAATGAAAGAATGTCTGTTTGCTCCATAATGCTATACACAAAATCATAATCTGTTTTTGATGGTTGTGAAAATCGATCAATGTATGGGTATCGTCCCATCATGACGATTTCCTGAACGGTATAAGGAAAATGAATTTCAGTTTGCTGAGCCACTACCGAAATGATTTTTGCTAATTCATGTTTAGGGTAGGTATTAATGTTTTTACCTCTAAGCATAATATCACCACGATTCACTTTTCGATAGCCACTAAGGATATCTAGTAATGTGGTTTTTCCACATCCATTTGGCCCAAGAATTCCATAGAATTTTCCTTGTAATAATGCAAAGTTCATATTTTGCAAAACGTCATGATTAGAATATGCAAAATAAAGATGCTGAACCTCAAAAATCGCTGTCACTTCCCATATCCTAATTCTTAATTGTCATCTGTTGTCTGAATATATAACAAAATACTGGCCCACCAATGAGCGCAGTGAATACGCCAATAGGAATATCATGCGGTAACACAGTTCGCGTAATGGTATCTGCACATAACAACAATATAGCTCCAAAAAGCATGGACATTGGAATCAGCCGACGATTGTCTGGGCCTGTAATCCATCGAGTCATATGAGGTACTAATAAGCCTATGAATCCGATAATTCCTGATACAGAAACGCAAATTGCAGTAATCAATGATGCTGTAATCAGCAGAATAAGTGTAACTCGTTGTGTATTCACCCCCGTTGTAACCGCTGTTTTTGCACCGAGCGATATCAGATTTAAGTCGCGTGCATACCAAAAAACAATCATAAAACCAATACATAGGGTTATCCATGTTAAATTCACTTCAAACCATGTTTTGGATACAAAACTTCCCATCAACCAAAAAATAATCACAGACACTTGTTCATTGGCTAAATATTTTAAAAAACTAATAGCCGCTGACAGAATCGACGTAACAATAATTCCAGACAGAATAAGATGATTTGAGGATAGTCCGGCATCAGAACTAGATAGATAGATGACCATAAACAAAGAGCATAAAGCTCCTAAAAAAGCAAAAACAGGAACACTATACACAGGATCACTAAAAGGTATTAAGAAGCCAATAGCAGCACCAAAAGCAGCGCCTGCAGAAACACCGAGTGTGTAGGGGTCAGCTAAAGGATTCAGTAAAATTCCCTGAAATACAGTTCCAGAAAGAGAGAGTCCTGCACCCACAATTGCAGATGTCAGGATTCTTGGCAAACGAACATCCAATATCACAACACTATGAATATCTTTAGCGGCCTGTTTACCTTGAATGATGGATGAGAGGATGATGTTGGCAACTTTAAAAGGTGGAATGGATATATAGCCTAATCCAGAAGAAACAAGAATTATGAGACCTAAAATTATTGAAAACACACAAATCATGACTAGGGTTGAACGAAACATAACAATACCACTCTTATCTATCCTTATAAAAAAATAAAGCCCTTCAAATCGATAATGATTTGAAGGGCTGCAACCCGTGTTTCTTGACCCTTAATATACAATAATAATAATTATTTGTTTTCTTTAAGGCAGGTCTTCTGGCTTCTGAATCATCCTAATCGCACACCTTCCCACAGAATTTATCTGCAGTGGCTATGTCGTGCTTTCGTCCTCAGTGACAGCGGCGGGTCCGTTCCCGATTTTCACGAGATTCCCTATTAAGCCTATAGACTTTCAGATAATTCATTTCACAAGGCTAGAGGGAGGAGATAATACATTTTAGTATATCTCCGACCGATAACGCCGTGAAATTATTTATCTGAAAGTCTATAGTGGCACCTTGCTGAATCAATTCGTTATGCTAACCAATACAAATTACAAATTTACTATTCTAAAACAAGACTTAATTGTCAAGTTCTTTCAAATTACAATTTCTATAGATCAAGAATACTCAGTATTTTTTACATTTTTACGTTGTCATCTTATTTCATTTTTGCTATAGGGCAAAAAATTAAAAATCCCACATAAAATTTTCAATTTTCACCAAATATTTTAGTTTTCTATGTTGGCTCAAAACAGACGGTTCCATTGGTTATTAGGAATTGTCAGTTGTATTTTATTATTTATTTTTTTTATCATTAAGGAGGAGAAATGAAGAAATTATTGCTAATGGTATTGGGTGTATTATTGGCTGCATCAGTAAGCTATGCAGGAAATGTTGATACTTTTGGAATTGGTTCGCGTGCAACAGCATTAGGAGGAGCTTATTCAGCAACCGCAGATGATCCATTTGCAGCATATTATAATCCTGCAGGATTAAGTCAAATCAAAACAACAACGGTATCCGGTGGGCTTGAACTGGTGGAACTGAAACTGAAAGTTAGAGATTTCCATGTTGAAAACGCAGAAGATCCGAATTTAAAAGACAGATCGTATATTACAGATAACATTACTTTGTTATTTGTTCCTCATCTGGGTGTTGCAATGCCTATAGGCAATAATATTGGTATTGGTTTAGCTGTATATGCGCCTTGGGGAATGACGATTGAATGGGAAAGCGACCCAATTAAAAATCCGATTGCGTATAATGCCTATAAAGTATCTCTGGTACGAGAAGCCATGAATCCAACAGTTTCCTATGATATGGGCAAAGTTTCGTTTGGCATGGGCGTTTCTTTAGGAACATCCAAAATAATTCAGGAAAGAAAAATTTATATATCCAGAAATTTGTCTGAATACAGTATGGTTGGCAATACAGCAAAAACTGTCGTGGATAAATTATTTGCAGGTGCAAGCAAAATATGGGCTACGAGCAAAAAAGATGCGCTGAATTGGGAAGATGATCAATATAAAGTTACTGATACGCGGCAAGCTGCACTTTTATATAATACAGCATATGCACTGTCCAAAAATCAGGAATATGCAGTTTATGGAAAAATGTTTTCAGATATTTCTGCAAAAGGCATTTATACGGTTGATCAAGTGGGCAATTATTATCAAACCCGGTATGGAGATCGTACAGCAGTAGATCAAGGTCAGAATCTGGAAATTGATATTCAGGATGATTTTAATTATGCAATAAATGTGGGTATCATGTACAATCCTAATGATAGAGTTACTTTGGGGTTGACCTACCGAAGTCTTACAGACACAACATATGAAGGAGATGCCAAACAGGATGGTAAAAAGGTTTCTGACGCTGAATTGAAATATGATCATCCTAATCAGGTTCAGGGCGGGATTCGTTATCAGGCTAATAATGATTTTTCTATGGAATTTGATATGGTATGGACCAACTGGAGTATTAATAGAACACAAGTACTTAATTTAAAAACACCTATTTATATCCGTATTTTTGATCCAGATGATCCAGCCGCGCCAATGTTTAATAAACCTGTATTTGAAGCTGTCAATGAACGAGATTGGTCAGATACCATGCAAATTCGGTTTGGTGCAGAATATCAACTTAATAAGATGATCGTGTTGCGTGGAAGCTATTTCTATGATCCATCTCCAATTCCTGATGATACCTTAGATTTTTCATGGCCTGATGGAGATAAAAAAATATATGCTTTAGGCGCAGGGTTTAATTTTGGAAAAATTACAATTGATACCGTTTTACAATATGCTGCAGCAGAACAACCTCGGGTTATTGGTGGTGAAAGCCCAAATCTTAACCATTCTTATGATATTACTGAATTATATGATCGCGCTGTTTTCGTAAAAGCCAGAGGCCATATCTGGGGTTTAGGAATGACGTTCTCTTATGCGTTTTAACTAATTTTATAACAATAAAAAAAAATTATTTCTGAAAGTTTTTTTTCTTAAGCATGACACTCTCGATGAGTGTCATGCTTATCTGTTTAATGAGGATATGTTTCATGAAAGGAATAACATGCTGAAAGTCTTATTACAAAAAAAATACCCAAAATATTTTTTCCCCTTTTTAGCTATCATGATGCTGTTATGTATTATCATCGTTGGTTGCGATTCTGATTGTTCGGATGATGAATGTTCAGGTGATGCATGTTCAGATACGTCTGATAGTTCAGCGGGGCCGAAGTTTGTTTTAGAAGGTAAAGCCCGAGTATTTGACATAATTGATGGCGCAACGCTAAACATTTACGACACGAATGGAAAACGCATTTATAAGGAAGATAAGGCAACTGGAAATGAAGGTATGTTTTATGCCGAAATTAAGAATCTTCCCGAAAATTTCACAATAGAACTAACAGGAGGTAATCATGGTGATAAGTCATTCAAAGGAAAATTGTTACGGAACGTAAAGCAGTTTAATACAGATAAATATTATTATGTAAATGGAATCACTACCTTAAAAGCAGCTTATATGAAAAGACATCCTGAGTCGAGCATTGAGGAAGTAGATGCGGTAATTAACAATTTTTTAAATATTCCTAAAGGTCTGACGTTAGAAGAAGTAATTAAGTCCAGCGAATTCTCTTCCATCTTTTTATCAAAT